>CATPBY010000301.1 GCA_955652845.1 uncultured Terriglobales bacterium
ACACCTTGGGCTCACGCCGTCTAAATCCACTGTCGGCTGCCCCAAGGGCGGTCTTTTGGATTTCCTATAGAATCAATGCGAAATTCTGGACTCTCTTTCGATGATCGCAATCATCGCGGCGGCTTTGTTCACACCCTTGGAGCGGATCGAGCAGCCACTGCTGCTGGTGGAGGATGGCGTCATCCTCGAAGTGAGCTCGCGCGCCAATAGGGAGATCCCCGGGAATTGCCGGCTGATAGATTGCGCCGACGGCGTGTTGGCGCCTGGGTTTATTGACCTTCATATTCATGGGGGCGGCGGACACGATGTGATGGAATCCGAACCAGAGGCGCTGCCGCGCGTCGAACGCTTGTTGGCGCGCTATGGAGTCACCACCTACTTTCCTACGACGGTTACGGCTCCTGTCGATCAGGCATCAGCGGCGCTGGAGCGGCTCGCTACCGCGATTGACAGCGCAGAAAAGCGCCAATTCAGCGACCTGCGTGCCCGGCCCGCCGGAATACACCTTGAGGGGCCGTTTATCAGTCATTGTCGGCGTGGGGTTCATCCGGCAGAAGACCTGTTACCCCCGACAGTCGCCATGTTTGACCGTTTTTGGCAGGCGGCGCGGGGACAGATTCGCGCTATGACAATCGCTCCCGAATTGCCTGATGCCTTGGAAGTGATCACCGAGGCGGCACGGCGGGGAGTTCTTGTCAGCATCGGACATTCTGACGCTGACCTCGATGCGTCCCGAGCGGCCGTGACTGCGGGGGCGCGGCACGCGACCAACACTTTCAATGCCATGCGGCCGCTGGGCCACCGCGACCCTGGCATTCTCGGCGAGGTGCTCGTAGATTCAAGAATTTCTGCCGACATCATCGCTGATGGAATTCATGTGGACCCCATCATCGTGAAATTGTTCCTGCAGTCGAAAGGGCCGGACAATTCAGTTCTCATCACTGACGCAACCGCCGCAACCGGCATGCCAGACGGACGATATCGTCTGGGATCCCTGGAAGTCGATGTGCAGGATGGCAAGTGTCTCCGCGAGGGAAAGCTGGCGGGCAGTGTTCTGACCATGGACCGGGCCGTCCGAAATGTCATGCGCTTCGCCGGGTGGGATCTACAACACGCCCTCAGCCTTGCTACGGTGAATCCGGCGCGAGTAGCAAAGCTTGCGGACGCGGGCCGCATAACAGCCGGCGCCCCGGCTGATCTGGTTGTGCTGAGCCCCAGCGGTGAAGTACGAAATACAATCATTGGAGGCAGAGGCTATTTGACGGCGCAGGCATAGCCGGGGAGAAGCGAATGGACGACAAGGGGGGATTTCCCCACTACATGATCAAAGAAATCTTCGAGCAGCCGCGAGGGTTGCGCGAAACCATTGCGCCCCGGGTTTCGCTCGAAGATTCCGCAGTGCGGCTGGATGACGTCCGCATCAGCGCCGAGGAACTGCGCGGGTTACGGCGCATCAACATTGTGGCTTCAGGAACCAGCCGCCATGCCGGCATGGCGGGGCAATTCATGATTCAGGAACTGGCGAATTTGCCAGGAGATGTGGACTATGCCAGCGAATTTGAATACCGCAACCCGCTCATCGGACCTGGCGAACTTACCATCGTAATTACCCAGTCAGGGGAAACTGCCGACACCACTGCCGCTCAGCGCGAGGCGCAAGCCAAAGGATCGCGTACCGTGGCGATATCGAACGTCCTCGATTCCACCATCGCGCGCGAGGCTGACGGCGTGCTCTATACTCACGCTGGGCCAGAGATCAGCATCGCATCCACCAAGGCGTTCACCGCGCAGATGGCTGTGCTCTTCCTGTTTGCTCTCTATCTTGGCCAGGTCCGCGGGAAGCTGACCAGAGAGCAGCGGCGTCAGTACATTCGTGAGCTCCTCGATCTTCCGGAAAAAGTTGAAGCCGTCCTGAAGTCCGCGCCCGACTGCGAACATCTGGCGGACAGGTATTACAAAGTGCCGGATTTTCTCTTTCTCGGCCGCGCTATCCACTATCCCATCGCGATGGACGGCGCCCTGAAACTAAAGGAAGTTTCTTACATACACGCCGAGGGCTACCCGACCGGCGAGACCAAGCACGGACCGAATGCTTTGATTGATGAGAACCTGCCGGTGGTTATTATTGCCACCTGCGACCGCAACAATCCTGGCTCAGTGCTGCGCTACGAAAAAAGCGTGGCCAATATTAAGGGGTTCAAGCAGCAGTCCGCCCGCGTGATTGCAATTGCTACCGAAGGAGACAGAGAGATGGCCGGGCTGGCCGACCATACGGTTTTCGTTCCCCGAGCGCCGGAGCTGCTCTCGCCAATTTTGGAGATCGTCCCCTTGCAGCTTTTCGCTTACTACATGACGGTGCGCAAGGGATTGGATGTGGATCGTCCGCGGAATCTGGTGAAGTCGGTGACCCTGGAGTAGGGTGTTCCTGGGGACAATTAATTGGGTTTGCGGCTCTTGCCGTCCGAAAGGTACCGCAATATTGCAGTGTCTGCTGCGTATTTGAATCTTTCCATTACCGAAGCTTGTGAGCTTGAAACAGACTCTTCAGAGAACTTCCGATGAAGGGTTTGCCGTAATTTATCTCCGGTCTCGGACTCGTTGGACATGACCTGCATGTAAAACCAGAGGAAGTGGCGCATCTGGTCTAGCGCTGACTTCAGGACCTGCAGAGCATCCATTTCCGGCAACTGGCTCAGGGCTTCCATCAACTCCGGATCTCCGGGCGCCTCCATGGCCGCGCAGTTGAGCTCGCGCTGGATGGCACGCAAATCTTCAGTCACGCGAAGGATGCGGATATGAACATCGTCCAGAAAATCGCACTTTGCCATGGCTATGGTATGGCTATGGTGATGCAGGTACCCAAAGACAACTCAACATCTCATTCGCCGTGCAATGCGAACAGATGTCCCATGTGCATGCGCTTTGGTAATTCACGCTGTTACTTTGGTCTGGGAGTGGGCGGGAATTGCTTAGTGGGCGCTTGCGATCTTTGTCTTAGCCCCAGAGAAGCCGCTTGCAGCGCGGATTTCCGGGACTTCCAGAACCCGTATGCCGCGCGCGGGGTTTTCTACCGCATAGATGAGCGCGCTCGTCATCTGATTGAGCGTAACCAATCCGAGTCGTCGCGCACCTTCGCGAGTCGCGGGCAGGCATTCCATCAGCCAGTACACCGGCAATAGCGCGTAAGGCCAGCGGTGGTTGGGCCCGAGAACGTACCAGGGACGCAGAATGGTGGCATTCATTCCGCTTTCGCGGATCATGCCCTCGCATGCCGTTCGTACTTCAATGTAGGCCTTCATTACCGGCGCAGGGTGGGCAACACTGACGTAAATGAAGTGCTGCACTCCGGCGTCAGCTGCGGCCTGGACAGCGGCAGTGGCAGACGCCAGGTCGATATTACGAAACTCAGCGGCTTTTGAAGGATTCGGGTGGGATACGCCTACGAGTTGAACGAAAGTATCCCCGGGCCGAATGTTGGCAGCGTAGGAAGTGCCGTCCAGCGCACTGCCCGAAATGCCCTTGCAACCGCGCGGAAGCTTGCGCTCCGACCCTGACCGAACCAGGGCACGCACTTCGTGGCCACGCTGCAATAACTCGGTGATCAAAGGACGACCGAGATAGCCCGTTCCTCCGGTGACAAACACACAATGCTTCTTTTCTTCCATAGCTTTGATTGTCAGGCCCCTATATTCAATACGAAGGCAGCAAGGACGTGGATTTTAGCTGATCCCTGAATTCTTGTGATACAAAACGCGCAGTGATTGAATCCGGCAAAACTGGACTGGTGCGTGCAATCGGGCGCTGGAGCCTGGCTGCATTGCTGATTAATTCGATCCTGGGCAGCGGTATTTTCAAACTTCCCTCCGAGGTTGCGGCACTGATCGGAGCTGCAAGCATATGGGCCGTCCCCGCCGTGGGAGCGGCCGTGGGCATCATCACGGCTTGCTTCGCGGAAGTGGCATCACAATTTACGCAAGCGGGTGGACCGTACTTGTATACGGAGGTGGCCTTCGGCCGTTTTTGGGGAATCCAGGTCGGCTGGATGCTCTGGCTGGTGCGGTTGACCGCGCCGGCTGCTAACGCGAACCTGTTTGTTATTTACCTTGGACAGTTTTGGCCGGCTGCCACGCTTCCGATTCCCCGGTTGCTGATACTCACCTTTCTGATCGGGGTGCTTGCCGCGATCAATCTTCGCGGAGTTCGCAGCGCAGCCCAGGTCAGCAATATTTTCACAGTTGCAAAGCTTGCGCCGCTTGTCTTCGTAGCTATAGCCGGCGCCCGATACTTGACGGCTGGCCATGGACTGACGCCGCCCGCACTATCCGCTCCAGGTGCGAGCGCCTGGTTCAGAGCAATTCTTCTTCTTATGTTTTCCTATGGAGGGTTCGAAGGTGGGATCACTCCCATGGGCGAGGCCAAAGATCCCCGGCGGGATGCCGCGTTTGCTCTGTACGCCGCCTTGATTACCTGTACGGCGCTATACGCCGCCATCCAGTTGGTGGTCTTCCGGACATTGCCCGATCCCGCACATAGC
>CATPBY010000302.1 GCA_955652845.1 uncultured Terriglobales bacterium
ACCTCCGCATGGCGGGATCGCGTTGGGCCTCGACCGCATTGTCATGATCCTGGCTGGCGCGGACAGTCTGCGGGAGGTAATTCCGTTCCCCAAGACCGCTCGGGCCGTGGATTTAATGGTGGACGCCCCCACGCCGGTGAGTGAAGCGCAGTTAAAGGAGTTGGGGATTGTGGTGAAGAAATAAGATTGACGTGTTTGGGTGAAGCAGCCCTTCAGAAATGCGATCGGACTACACAGTACAGGGCAGAAAAAGCTTGGCCAAGCAGCCCTGCTCATTGCAGTCCTGAAGGCCTGCTACACCCTATCTCAGCGATTAAGTTTGCCATTCAAAAAGCAAACGTTCTTGGACCCAAGGCCCGATTCAAGCCGCACGCACAAAGCATTCACTTGGAAGTTGCTCGCTGTTTGCGGAAACCGTGGAGGATAACTGCGCTGCTTACAGCGAAGCTGCCAATGGCTCCGAGGGCCAGAGACTCCGTAATTTGCGGCTTCAAGTGCAACAAATCGGCTGACAGCGCGGCCAGAGCGAACCCCACGCCTAACACGTTCAGCCATGTCGGCGGACGCACCGCATTAATTTTCTGATAATTGTGAAAACGGAGTTGCAATAGTACCGCGGCCAGCCCGACGGCGCCGACCACGACCACGGCGAGGGGGCTGAAGAACGCGCCGCGGTTGGTGAAAAGCACGACCAGCGCAAGCGCGCCACAGAGCAAGGCCGAAGCTATAACAGTCCAGCGGCGGGATCTCGGGGATGAATTGGTCAATTTGTCCTCAGGAACGGATGATCCCAATTGTAGTCAGGGCAGGCCGGAGTTGCGAGTGTCGAACGAAACACTAACATCGAGCCGTCAAAAATGTGGGCGCGAGCGTCCTCGCTTGTGCTAAGCAGTTGCGACGCCGCCCGCGCCTGCAATCAAACCGGAGAACCCATTTACAACGCCGCGCACACGGCTTTTACCTCGGTGTACATCTCCAGCGCGTCATGGCCCATCTCGCGGCCCCAGCCAGATTGCTTGTATCCGCCGAAGGGCAAGGCTGCGTCGAAGATGTTGTAGCAATTAATCCACACCGTCCCCGCGCGAAGCTGGGCGGCCAGGCGGTGAGCTTTCTGGATGTCGCGTGTCCAAATTCCCGCAGCCAGGCCGTAGATTGAATCATTGGCCCGAGAGACCAGATCGTCGGTATCCTTGAACGGGATTACCGTGACCACCGGGCCGAAGATTTCTTCTTTCACGACTTTCATCTTCTCGTCAGTGTTCACCAGCACCGTAGGTTTAACGAAGTATCCCTTGTCGCCATGTCTTGCGCCTCCGGTAACCGCTTTCGCTCCCTCTGAAAAGCCAGCTTCAAGAAAACCACAAACGCGATTGAGTTGTTCTTCGGAAACCAGCGGGCCCATGTCCGTCGAAGCTTCCATACCTGATCCGACGCGGATTTTCTCGGCCCTGGCGGCGACACCTTCGACCACCTTGTCGAAAATTTCGTTCTCCACGTAGAGACGGGATCCGGCACAACAGCACTGGCCGTGATTGAAGAAGATAGCACTGGCAGAGCCGGCAATCGCGCGATCGAGGTCAACGTCAGCCAGAACCACATTTGGAGACTTGCCGCCTAACTCCAGAGATACTTTCTTAAGATTCCCGGCGGCCGCATGCAGAATGAGCTTGCCGACTTCGGTCGAGCCCGTGAAAGCAATTTTATCAATTCCGGGATGGGCCGCCAGAGCGGCTCCCGCGGTCTCGCCATATCCCGGGACAATGTTTACCACGCCGTCAGGAATTCCAGCCTCCTGGATCAGTTCCCCAAGCCGCAGGCACGACAGCGGCGTTTGTTCCGCAGGCTTAAGAACGACCGTGCATCCCGTGGCCAGCGCGGGCCCGAGTTTCCACGCGGCCATCAGCAGCGGAAAATTCCATGGAATAATCTGACCCACCACGCCGACCGGCTCGCGCAGCGTGTAGGCCAGATATTTTGCCCCGGGGGTGTAAGGGACGGAAAGAGGAATGGTGTTGCCCTCGATTTTGGTACACCATCCCGCCATGTAACGAAACAACTCAGCTGCCAGGGGAACATCCGCCACTCTGGCTACCTTTAGGGGTTTGCCATTGTCCAGAGTTTCGAGTTCCGCGAGCTCTTCCAGATTTTCCTCAATTAATTCCGCGACCTTCCAGATGAGGCGTCCACGCTCCGACGCAGTCACTTTCGACCACGGACCAGTCTCAAAGGCAGCACGCGCGGCTTTGACAGCACGGTCGACGTCTTCCTTGTCGCCTTCAGCCACCTGGGTTAAGACTTCGCCAGTAGCGGGATTGTATGTGGGGAACGTCTTGCCGGACGCTGCTGCCAACCACTTTCCATCGATTAACATCTTGTGGGTCCGGGAAACAAAGTCGCTGACTTTTTCGTCGGGCTGCACAAACTTCAGGGCAGTCGCCATATAAGCCTCCTTGTAACGGTGGACGGTCGAAATTGTAGCCCATTCCGACGCGATCAGCGAAGTCAGCCTGACGTAAATGAGAGGCGGCAATCGCCCTCTGGATAAATCCTCTTTATCCTCGCTATTAATTTTTGTTTTCAGAAGTATTTTTGATGAGTGCCAGAAGAATTATGCATTGGACTGGGACGATCACGCGGGTTAGTGTGCACGTGCGAGCGGCAAGTTGCTGCTCTTGCGCGGGCCACCGGCTTGGGACCAAGCAGCTAGCCTGGGGACAGCCCTCGCCGCGCCCGCACCATTATCACGAGTATTGAAGCACGAAACCACCGGAGGACTGAGATTCTATGGCTGAAAATGCCCGAGCGGGGAGGAAGTTATCGCTACCGGAGAAGTTGTTCCGGCTGGCCGGTCGGTTGCGCGATCCCGAGTGGCGGCGATACGGAGGGCTCCTGTTTGCGGGCAAAGCGGCGGGGATTGCATTAGTCCTGCTGATGATCACCGTTGTCTCCGGAGTCTTCTTTGCCCGCGTTTATGCCGCTGATGCGTCGGTCAAAGGAGCGGACCTGGTTAACCCGATCAATACTGTCTGGACGCTGTTGGCGGCGTTTCTGGTTTTCGGAATGCAGATCGGCTTCACCATGCTGGAAGCCGGATTCTGCCGGTCGCGCGAAACCGTGAACGTCCTCATGGAGTGCATAGCGGATACATGTCTATGCGGGATTCTGTTTTACGCCTTCGGCTTCGCTTTCATGTTCAGTCACGGCAACGGCTTCATCGGATATCACTGGTTCTTTCTGCAGGGCGCTCCGGCAACTTACGAGACCACAGGCGTGGCGTTTCTGGCTTTCTGGCTTTTTCAGTTCGCCTTCGCCGATACGTGCTCCACCGTCACTTCGGGGGCGATGGCCGGACGAACCGGCTTCGCGGGCGATTTGCTATATAGCGTTGCGGTGTCGGGCTTCATCTATCCCATTTTCGGTCACTGGGCCTGGGGCCCGGATGGATTTCTGGCTTTGATGGGCAGCGACGGTCACTTCCTGCCATCCCTGGGAAGTGGCTTCCATGATTTTGCGGGGTCGACCGTCGTGCACACTATCGGCGGATTCGTCGCGCTCGCTGGCGCCATCCTGCTCGGTCCGCGGCTCGGTCGCACGTTCAAGCGCGACGGTGGCAGACCGATGTTGCCGCATGATTTGACCATCGCCGCCACCGGCGGGCTGATTCTGTGGTTCGGCTGGTATGGCTTCAATCCTGGCAGCACGCTCTCAGCGATGGACTTCGAAGGGATTGGCCGTGTTGCTACCAACACTACCCTGGCAGCCTGCGCGGCTGGCTTAACCGCCATGTTTTATGCCCACATTTTGACCAGAAAGTGGGACGTAAGCTTTACGGTGAACGGATTTCTGGCGGGCCTGGTGGCCATTACTTGTCCCTGTTACTGGGTGAGCCCGGCGGGTTCACTTATTGTCGGTGGGGTTGCCGGAGTTGTGGTTGTAGCCGGCGTCGAATTGCTGGAGTGGTTGCGCATTGACGATCCCATCGGCGCGGTACCGGTCCACGGCATTGCGGGCATTTGGGGCACTCTGTCGCTGGGTTTGTTTGCTTGCGGTAAATACGGATCTACGGGCCCAATCTCTCCCGATAATTCCGTCCCGCTGAAAGGGTTGTTCTACGGAGGAGGCACACAGGTGCTGGCGGCGCAGGCGATCGGGAGCCTCACGATTACGCTTTCCACATTCGCCGTGGCAATGGCGGTCATGTATCTGATCAATGCGATGGGACTACTGCGCGTATCTCAAGAAGGCGAGGTTTACGGGCTTGATCTGCACGAGCATGGCATTTCGGCGTATCCAGAATACGTTCTTTCGGACTCGGGTTCAGCCGTAGACGTACCCGCGGCAGCGGGCAGAACCGAGGAGCGGCCGGTCCGAATTCTCTGGCCGGTTCGAGTTGCTGGCGAACCAAGGACTGAGTCTCAGCCTCAGGCATCTGCCCGTGGAAGCGGCCCCGCCCAGGATGCTGCGTTGGGTGAGTCGATTGCGTGACGTCAGGATGACGTTCGTTTGAATTCTGACCTGGTGGATCCGAGGTTTTTCTAGTTCCTTATCCGCTATCCGGTTAAAGTTTCGTTCGCTAATTTCCCTGATCAAACTCTTGGGGTTGTTTTTGATTTATCCTTGCCTGCTTCCAGGAGAGGACTGTGACTTCTACCCGTTGCGTTTGGGCATTCTCGTTGTTGTTAGTTGTTGTTGTAACTGCATGCGCGACTGGACAGCAGTTCGATTCAGGCTTGTACCAGGACATGCGCTGGCGCTTGATCGGCCCATTCCGCGGCGGACGTAGCGTCGCCATTGCAGGCGTGCCAAGTCAGCCCAATGTTTTTCTGATGGCTGCAAACAACGGCGGAGTTTGGAAGACGACAGATTATGGACGGACCTGGAAACCCATCTTTGACGCTCAGCCGACGGGTTCGATAGGGGCGCTTGCCATCGCGCCTTCCAATCCAGATGTCATCTATGTTGGCAGCGGGGAGGGTTTGCGCCGCCCTGACCTTTCCACGGGAGACGGAATTTACAAATCAACTGACGGCGGTGAGACCTGGCAGCATCTGGGCCTGCGCGACGGAGAACAGATTGGCTCTGTCCTGGTGGATCCTCAGGCTCCCAACCGCATTTTCGTTGCCGTCCTGGGGCATCCTTACGGCCCGAATGCAGAGAGAGGAGTATTCCGCTCGCTGGATGGGGGCACCACCTGGAGAAAAGTTCTTTACAAAGATGAAAATACGGGAGCGATTGATTTGGCGTTCGATCCCTCAAATGCTCAAATCGTTTACGCCGCTATGTGGGCTTCGCGGCGTCCACCGTGGACGACGGGCAATTCCTATGACGGGCCGGGAAGCGGACTGTACAAATCAGTTGACGGCGGCGTCACTTGGAGGCCGCTGACCAAGGGCCTTCCCGGGTCGTCGGATCATCTGGGGCGCATCGGGCTAGGAGTTGCGCCCAGCGATCCCAGGCGCCTCTACGCGCTTGTCGATTCGCCGACTCTAGGCGGTCTTTACCGCTCCGATGATGGCGGTGAGAGTTGGGAGCGCGTGAGTTCCGACAAACGCATTTGGGGACGTGGCTCAGATTTCGCCTGTGTTCGCGTCGATCCAAAAAATAAGGACACACTCTACGTCGCCAATGTTTCTACTTACCGCTCGACTGATGCTGGCCGCAACTTCACCGCAATCAAAGGAGCGCCGGGCGGCGACGACTATCACACGGTGTGGATTAATCCTGAAAATCCGCAGATCATCGCGCTGGCAGTCGATCAGGGAGTAACCATCAGCGTGAATGGAGGGCAGACCTGGAGCTCCTGGTACAACCAGCCGACGGCGCAGTTCTACCATGTGATCACCGACAACCGGTTTCCTTACTGGGTATACGGCGGCCAGCAGGAGAGCGGAAGCATCGGAATCGCCAGCCGCAGCGATCGTGGTGAAATCACATTTGCTGACTGGTACCCGGTCGGGGTGGAGGAATATGGCTATGTGGCGCCCGACCCGCTTGATCCGAATGTTATTTTCGGCGGGAAGGTTACAAAGTTCGATCGAATTACTGGACAAACGCAGGATGTCTCGCCGGTAGTTTTGCGCACCGGTCAATATCGTTTCAACCGCACCGCGCCGCTGATATTTTCACCGGTCGATCCCCATTCCCTGTATCTCGGCTCCAACGTTCTGTTCAAGACTACCGACGGCGGGAATCACTGGGAGATCATAAGTCCCGACCTGACGCGTGAAGACCCCGGAGTGCCGCCCAACCTCGGCGTATTCGTGGAGGCGGATGAAGCCAAGGGGAAGCATCGAGGGGTGATTTATTCGATTGCGCCTTCCCCCAAAGACGGGAAGACAATTTGGGCCGGCACCGACGATGGCTTGATTCAAATCACGCTTGATGGAGGCAAGAGCTGGCGGAATATTACGCCTGTAGAGCTGAGCCCGTGGAGCAAGGTGGCTCAGCTGGACGCCTCCCACTTCGACGTGCAGACAGCGTACGCAGCCGTCAATCGGTTCCGGTTGGATGACCTGCATCCTTACATTTATCGCACTCACGATGGAGGCAAGAGCTGGCATGCGATTGTCAGCGGCATTCCTGACAATGAGCCGGTGAACACCGTACGGGAAGATTCGCAACGGCCTGGCTTGTTATTTGCCGGTACCGAGCGGACGGTCTACGTTTCATTTGATGACGGTGACCACTGGCAATCGCTGCGACTGAATCTCCCCCCCACCTCCATTCGTGATTTGGTTATTCATCAGGATGACATTGTTGTGGGTACCCATGGGCGATCCTTCTGGATTCTCGACGACATTGCGCCGTTACGCCAGATCGATTCCAACGTTTCCGGTTCCGATGCCTTTCTCTTTGCTCCGCAGTTAACTTTTCGTGTGCGACGGAACAACAATACCGACACGCCATTGCCGCCGGAGGAGCTGGCGGGCCAGAATCCTCCCGATGGCGCGGTGATTGACTACTTTCTCAGGTCGGCGTCATCGGGGGCGGTGACGATCGAAATCTCTGACGAGTCGGGAACTCTGATTCGTAAATTTGCTAGTACCGACAAACCTGAGCCGGTTGATGAAAACGAGCTTAACATTCCGACCTACTGGATTCGGCCTCCGCGGGGTGTTCCGACCACTGCCGGAATGCATCGCTTCGTTTGGGATTTGCATTATCCTTCGCCGAATTCGGCGATCACGGAATATCCCATCTCAGCCATCTATCGTGATACTCCGCGCTACCCTCTGGGG
>CATPBY010000303.1 GCA_955652845.1 uncultured Terriglobales bacterium
CAAGGAAATTGCCGAGAAATATATAAAGCAGAATAGCGGTGGCTGCAGGTATAAGGGCGACCAGAACGACGGCCGGTCTTGCTGCCATTGTTGGCCGTGCCGCAATCATCCCGAAGATTGCCGCGAGAATGAACAGGGTAGCGGAATCGGCAAGCCAGAGCCCTTTAGAACTCGCCGCGTAGAAATGTGGCAAGTTGGAAGCGTCAATCGCCGCCAGGGCCTTTCTAAATGCGGCAGCATGGATCGTCCCGCCCACTGCCGAAAGCAATGATGAGAAGGCGAGAAGGAACCTGGGAGTGCGTGTGACCATTGGCGTGACCTCATCATTGTTTTTTGAATTCGCAGCGCGTCCCGATGTGCGTCAGTTTATCGCTAGGCCGATTGCGACGCCGGCTTTTGCGACTGCATGAGCTTCTCGAAGGGCCGCGCGTCGAAGAAGAGCTCAATCCTGCTGATCAGGTCGTCTTTGAAAGTCATCAGTTCCGCCGTGCGGCACACGCCGATCGGGTCGGCGCAGATGAAGTCGTAGGTGAAGATCGCCTGATCGCCGGAAGCGAATTTCGAGCGCACCTGCAGCTCCTTCAAAAGGCCGAACATGCGCTTCGCCGATTGCAGAACGCGTTCTTTGCCGGTTGTTTCGACCATGGGCCCGACGAAGTGAACTTCAGGATGCAGATACTTCGCGATTCCCTCAAGATTCTTATAGTGCCAAGCTTTCAAGTAAGCCTCGCCGGATACTAAGAGATCGTTTTTCATTGTGGACTCTCCCTTCCTGCTGGTCTCACCATAGCCCGTAATGTACTATGTTGCAAGTATGGACAAAAAAGATACTATAGGCATAATCAATAGTATAATCAGAGTTTGCATTGCATCCGAAGGGCTTTTTGAAATGGCGAAACCGAAACAGTTGAACGAAAAGTTTTGCCCGTTGATGGCATTCAGCCAGGCAGCGGGTGGCAAGTACAAGATGAGGATTCTTTGGGAATTGAACCAAGGCTCCCGGCGGTACGGCGAACTGCGCAGGTCCGCTATTGTGGCAGCCCGCGGAGCGCCTGTCACGCCGCGAGTTCTGAGCCGGGAGTTGAAGGAGTTGCAAACGCGCGGCTTAATCCACCGCAAGCAATATCCGGTCGTTCCTCCCAAAGTCGAATACAGGCTCACCGCACTGGGGAAAAGCCTGATTCCGGTCGTGAAGCAGATCGTGAAGTGGGGACTGACTGCAGGGCAGGAAGTCGCTTCGCAACAGGCACGCCCGGCACAACCGGAAACGTAATCTCTTGGCCGAGCCGAAGTGGCGCCACATAAATCTTTGCGCCCAATAAGCGAGCTTATGTTGGCGACAACATAAGCTCACGAGCTTGGGCAGGTTGATGGCAGATGCGGCGCAGCTACAATCTGCCGTCTCCAGCGGAGCGCACACATATCTACAGCATCCCGACGCCGGCGCAGATCCACCCTTCTCATTCGCTACTATGCATAGCGAGTTTGTGTCGCAAAAGAGATAAACTCCCCCGGCGTCCGCCACGCACTTCTCAGCGAGTGCCAGGAGCAGTCGACCGCCAGCGGTGATCAAGCTTGCGGCCGGGGGGAAGTAAAACGGACCCGGCGCCTCCCGCTCCCGTATTGTTTGCTGGTGGTAGTGTTCACCTGAGTAGACATTGAGCTTCACATGCTCACCTTCGCGCTGCTCGTTCAACTCCACCAAGGGGCCATAGGCGCCAGCGCGTTGCCAATGCACTTCAAGCCTTACTCTTGCGCCATCCTGAGAATGCCCTGATGTAGAATCGGCCCTACGTTATTTCGAGACAGTGCCGCACGCGAAACCGTGCGGCTACGAGGGGCGGATTTGATCGGCCGGACGCTCTTGCATTACCGAGTTGCAAGCGCGATCGGCGCCGGTGGCATGGGCGAGGTGTATCGCGCCACTGACACAAAACTTGGACGAGACATTGCGCTCAAGGTGCTTCCCCCGGAAATGGCCCGCGATCCCGAACGGCTCGCGCGCTTTCAGCGCGAAGCTCGGTCCGTCGCCGCCCTCAACCACCCCCACATCGTCACGATCTTTTCGGTGGAAGAAGCCAACGGCGTCCACTTTCTCACCATGGAGCTCGTCGAGGGACAGTCACTCGAGCGCCTCATCCCTGCTTGTGGCCTCCCCGTCGAGCGAATCGTCGAGATTGCCAGCGCGCTTGCCGACGCCCTCACCGCGGCCCATGAGAAAGGGATCGTGCATCGCGACCTGAAGCCCGCCAATGTGATGCTGACCGACGACGGTCGCGTCAAGGTACTGGACTTCGGCCTGGCGAAAGATGTGCGTGCCGACAGATCCAGCGACGCCACGCAGACGTTTGCCGGGCAAACTGCGATGGGCGTGGTGATGGGCACGCCAGCTTACATGTCGCCCGAGCAGGTCGCGGGCCGGGTGCTGGATCACCGGAGCGATATCTTCTCGCTCGGCGTCATTCTCTACGAGATGGCAAGCGGCCGGCGCCCGTTCGAGGGCGCCTCGTCGGCCGAGCTGGCCTCCGCGATCTTGCGCGACACACCACGACCGCTGAGCAAGTTCCGGGCCGACCTTCCGGAAGAGCTGGGCCTGTTGATCCAGCGCTGTCTGAAGAAGGATCCCCAAGACCGTTTCCCGTCAGCGCGAGACGTCCGCGACGCACTGCGCGGCGTAACCGCCAGCGCGCCGTCAATCCGCACGGCAACTGCAGCTCCACATCCGGTGGCGGAGGGCAACTCAGGCGCTGCCCACGCCGAGGAGGGGTTTTGGGTTGCCGTGCTGCCGTTTAAGTACAACGGCGCGAACGCTGATCTCACAGCTCTGGCCGAGGGGCTGACCGAGGAAATCGTTACCGGCCTGTTCCGCTTTTCGTACCTCCGGGTGATTTCGCTTAGTTCGACCTCGCGCTATGCCCATGGGGCGATCGACGTCCGGTCCGCCGGTAAGGAACTCGGCGCACGCTACGTGATGGAAGGAAGCCTTCGCCAGGCCGGGACCAAGCTGCGCATCGCAACGCAACTTGTGGACGCGAGCTCAGACGTCAATCTGTGGGCTGAGACGTATGAACGTCCCTTCCGCCCCGAAGCTATTTTTGAGCTCCAGGACGACGTCGTTCCGCGGATCGTCTCTACCGTCGCCGACACCCACGGCGTTCTGCCGCACACCATGAGTGAGGTTCTTCGCAACCGGAATCCCGAGCAGCTTACCCCCTACGAGGCAGTGCTCCGCAGCTTCGCGCATTTCCAGCGTGTCAACGCCGAAGAGCACGCCGCGGCGAGGGCTGGTCTGGAACGGGCCGTCCAGCAGGCTCCGGACTATGCCGATGGCTGGGCCATGCTGTCGATGATGTACAAGGAGGAGCACACGCACGGGTTCAACCTTCGGCCTGACTCGCTGGGACGTGCGCTCGCGGCTGCGCGGCGGGCGGTCGAGGCCGCGCCCTCCAATCACCTGGCCTATCACGCTCTGGCCGCAACCCTGTTCTTTCGGCGCGAGCTCCCGGCTTTTCAAAATGCCGCGGATCGGGCTGTCGCACTCAATCCCATGGATGGGTTCACCATGGCTTATCTGGGCTTCCTGATAGCGTATGCCGGCGACTGGGAGCGCGGCTGTGCGCTGGCGGAACAGGCCAGAGGCCTCAATCCTCATCACCCCGGATGGTACTGGTTCCCTTCGGTTCTCGATGCTTACCGCCGGAGCGACTACCGCGGTGCGCTGGACTTCGCTCTCAAGGTCAACATGCCCGGCTTCTGGCGTACCAACGTCGCGCTCGCGGCCGCTTACGGACAGCTTGGCGAGCTAGAGGCGGCGCGCAACGCCGTGCAACAGCTCCTGGCCGTAAGGCCGGACTTCGCCGTCCTTGCGCGGGAGGAACTCGGGAAGTGGTGGGATGCAGAGCTCGTCGAGCACCTGATCGACGGGCTCCGCAAGGCGGGGCTGAAGATCGCGTAATCGCCATTACCCCGGCAACCGCTGGACAGCGCATCCTGGATATTAGATCAATGAATGAGCAGATCTGTGGTTTCATCTTTCCGTTGACCTAGCCCGAACATTTCCAGACACTATCTGTCTCTTAAACTCTCTGGCGATCATGATTCTCCGTTGATTTTCTCGGGCCTTTCGCGTTTCCTGTAGAGGTTGTGTGGCGCGGGCGCCCTCGCCCGCGAGCTTTTCAGGAGACAAAAGATGAGCGATCCGCGTTATCCCATAGGAAAATTTACGTTCAGCGGTCCGCCCGACGAGGAACAACGGAAAAGACTCATCGACGATATCGCGCAGGCTCCTGCCGCTCTGCGGGTTGCGGTGCAGGGTCTCTCGCCGAAGCAAATTGAAACCCCTTACCGCGATGGCGGATGGACGGTGCGGCAGGTCATCCACCATGTGCCGGAAAGCCACATGAACGCCTACATCCGATTCAAACTGGCGTTGACGGAAGATGCGCCGACCATCAAA
>CATPBY010000304.1 GCA_955652845.1 uncultured Terriglobales bacterium
CCTTTGCACAGCGCAGTCATGCCGCAACCCTGGGAGCAGGGAGTGTTAGGCATGGCCCGCACCACGGGGATTTCGCTTCCCAGAGCTTTTTCGATCTGGCTGGTATGAACCGACGCGGCAACTGAAATGACCAGTTGTTTCTTCGAAACATTACCGCGAATCTGCTCCATGACCTCCTGTACCACCTGCGGCTTCACACACACTAAAATGACGTCGGCATCGCGCACCGCGCCAGAATTATCGGTGCCTACGGCCACTCCGAGCTTTTGGCTCAAAGCGCGCGCCCGGTCTTCGTGCTGCACGGTGGCGAACGTCGATTGCGGCGTGAGCAATCCTTTTTCCAGTAGAGCCTTCAGCAGAATCCCGCCAATCTTGCCGGCGCCAAGAACCGCCACTCGCTTGCCTGAAAGATCAAACCCCATGGTGTGTGCCTCGCAGAATGGATTGCTTATACTAACCCACGGGGAAATTCTGAGGACCGGGAACTCGAACCCAGGAACTCGAAAGCAGGAACTGACGGTCAAATTGTAAGTCTGGGAGCAGAACCCAGGATACAAGTTGGCCGTCACTTCACCGTTAGCATGATTTGCGCATTGCGCGACAGCGGACCAGAGGCAGTATTGAGCGTCGCTGCGACGGTGACCTGGTAAGCGCCCGGCGGAGTACCCGGCTGGCCGGCGCCACTCGCGCCACTAAGCCCGCCACATCCACTCTGGAGTATTCCCAGCGAGACAATCAGGAGCAGGCCCGCCGAGGAGACGATATTTTTCGTCGCCCGGCTTCCTCTCGCGAATCCCGCGAAAACAACCACGAAGCCCGTTAACGGCCATATCAAAAGCAACGCTGTGCTCCTTATTCGCGCAAGCCGGGCGGAAGCGGTAATAGTAGCCGTGGTTGCGATCGTAAGAACGACGTTATTGTCGCCGCCCCCGCTGGCCACCTGGGATGGACTGAATGAGCACGTGCTAAGCGGCGGCAAGCCCGAGCATGAGAGGTTCACATTGTCAGGAAAAACAGCGCTGTTACCCAGCGGCCTGACGTCCAGATTGTAGTGTGCCTGTTGACCGGACGGGACCGACTGCGAGCCCGACTGGTTGTTGACTGCAAAATCGAAAACGACATTCAAAACCAGCGATTGTGAATGAGTTGTGTGTGCGGAATCCCGGCCCGTACCCACGACGCTGCAGTGGTAATTCCGCACCACGTCGGCGCCAGCGTCACTGTGAAAGCCGCAGCGCTGGCAGTTGGCGTCAAGCTGGCGGGGGAGGGTGCGCAGTTCAAAGGCGCTCCGGGTCCGCAACTTAAGCCGACGACGCTGTTGTAGCCTGCCGATGAGGACAGAGTGGCAAAATATTGCAGATCCGTTTACCGGCGCCGTTTGCGATGCTTTGCTGACTGACAGGGCGAAGTCTCCGCTGGCGCCTGGAGGGTTGACGGTGAGCGACAACATTTGAGTCTTCCCTGAGGGCGCTCCTGTGACGTTCGCCACAATTGCGACCGCATAGTTTCCGGGAGGAGTGTTCGCCAGTGTGCTCACCGTCATCGTGGCCGCTGCCGGTGTCGCTGCTGTTGGATTCACAGAACTCGAAGGAAGAAAACTGCAGTCCGCTCCCGCCGGCAACCCGGTGCAGGAGAGCTCTACGGTTCCATTAAATGATCCGGCCGCCGTGACTTGAAAACTCACCGGGTTGGAAACCGCAGACTGGCTCACGCTCAAGCTGGCTGGCGACGGCGGGGTCAGATTGAAGTCGACGACGTGAAGGATGAGCAGAGAGTCACGCAGCACACTGTTCGAATCGCTTCCCTCGCCATGCACATTGAACAAATAGTCGGCGGCGGTTGGACTGCTTGCGTTGATAGTGAACGACGTACCAGGAGCGATAGCTGGGGTTAGCGATGTTGGAGCAGGCAAACAAGCGGGCGGAGCTGGCGTCACTCCGGCAGTACAGGTCAGATCGACCGTGCTGTTATAGCCATCGAGCGCCAGAAGCGTTCCGCTGAACACCGCCTGCTGGCCAGGGAAGACTGTCATCACACTGCTGGAATTGGGAATGTCGAACGCGAAATCCGGCGCAGCCAGTAGCGTAACCTCCCACATTCCCCTGCCGTAGGTCGATGCCCTCAGCTTCTTGGTCCCGCCGAAGTTGAACATGCCGAGCGCGGTGACTGCCACATTCGGCAGGTAGCCGATTTGCTGGTTGCTGAGAGGATCCGGCGCGGGCCCGACTTCCGTCCAACTCGCGCTGCCCGTGCTGCTGGAAAAAACTCCTACGTCGGTGGCGACGTACACCGTGCCGTTGGCAGGAGTTGAGCCCGGGTCGACCAGGATGGCGTTGGCGGGCGCATCCGGTAAAGGGTTCGTAAGTTCTCCGCTGAAGTCAGCCCAGGATACGCCTGCATCGATGGTCTTCGTCACATGTGGCACGCCGAAGCCCATGATTGTTACGTACGCAGTGTTTCCAGTTGCGTCTGAAGTATCAATCGCGACTCCGGAGAGCGGAAAGCCTCCAGGATTGATTGGACCGGTGCGGTCGATCCAACTCCCAGGCCCCGCACTGGCGTTAGTCGTTACCCAGAAGTGGGGTCCGCCAGGCAACAGCGGGCCAAACCCGCTCGTCCCCGCATAAATGACGTTTGAAAATCCGTTCGTATCCTTAATCCCTCCCGCGGCCACTGAACGCACCAGGTTGACTTCTCTCCCCGAGCAACCGCCGACGCCGCCAGTTTCAAAATCGACACTGAGCACGCTGAAATTCTCTCCGGTCGTGGTTCCGCGCCAAACGCGACAGGTTCCGACGATCAACTCGCTTGAATTTTGCGGATCCAAGATATAGGGCGTGTAAAAGGCGCCAAAATCTCCACCCACGGTGGCGTTGCTGACCACTTCCGTGAAGTCCTGCGCGTGACAGGCAATTCCCAGGTGCAGCGCTGAATGCTTACATCGGTGTTGGCGGTAAACCACTCGGTTGGGTTAGCGGGATTGATCGCATTGTATCCGCCATCGCCGGAGTTCACATTCAGCCATTGGGTGCTGATTTCCGGACCTATATTTGTGGCGGGGGAGCCATTGTCCTGCGAGCCTCCGAGAATTGTGCCCGGATCGGTCGGATGCTGCGAGAAAGATACAAACTGCGTCATCGATCCCAGCGTCTGGTTCAGGCTCTCGAACTGGTTATGGCCGCTGCAGCTTCCCGTCGTTAGCCCGGAATATCCGTCCAGCGCGCGGTAGATTCCGCCATCGTTCGCGAAATACATCACCACCTGCGAGTCGCTCACCTGCATGAACGTTATGCCATGCTGATCAGGATGCACATGCGCGATCGCCCCGAAGTCGGGCGGACATCCATACACGTGGGTGAGATTCTGAAACGTCGCGTCGGGAGGAGGCGTGGGGACGAAATTCGGGTCGCAGCTTGGGAAGATGCTGGAGATTGTGCATTTATAAAGATTGATTGCGCCAGCATAAAGATCAGTAGCATCGCCATTTGGCACCGCCGCGAGTTCCAGGTTGTAGCTTCCCTGGGAGGTTCCGCAGCCCCCGAAGGCATCGCCGCAATTGGTGATGCCTGCGTCCACTAGTTTTTTCCAGTTAGTCCCGCCGTCAAAGGTCTGCCAGATGCCTCCATCGCCATCACTGGCATCTACGTACCAGGCGTACATCTCCTCGCGGCCGGCGACAACGGCCAGTTCTCCGCGATAGATTGGACAGTTCAGCCATGCCGGGTTTGGCGGACAAAGGAATGTGCTCAACCCGCCAGGCTGATTTGGGAGACGCGTCCATTGGGCACCGTCGGGTGACGAATAAAAACCGTGGGAGCGCAGCGCCGCAAAAAAGACTCCGACTCCCGCGACTGTGGTGAACACAACTGAAGTCGCTGAATCAGGCGCGATAGTCACCCCTCCATCTTGAATGTTTGAATAGGTCCAATTCTGGCCGCCATCGTTCGAATGGTAGAGTCCGCGATTTGCGGAAACCGGATTTTCCAGGCCATCGATTACACCGTGGGACGCTCCCGCCGCCGCGGCGACGACTATGTCGGGCTTCAACGTGCTGAATGCAATCTTGCTGAAGCCGAGGCCGGCGAACTGACGGCGTCCGGCGTCCTCCGTGGACAAAGTCCAGGAATTGCCGGCATCGGCAGAACGCAAAATGCCTAAACCGTAATAGGAGTCCAACGAACTGTCGGTCTCTCCCGTGCCCACCAGGACGACACTGGTGCCTGGTTGGATCGCAATGGATCCAACAGCAAGCGTTGCTTGAGTATCAGTGGGGAGTCCAGATAACGCTTGAAGGGCTGGATGCGCCCGCATTCTCAGACTTCCACACGCCGCCGTAAGCGCCGCCAACATACACGGTGTTACCGCTCGGGTCTGCGGGATCGACCGCGACGGCGGTGGGTCGTCCGGAGACAGCCCCGAAGTCCTGAAAAACCGAATCCGGATGCGTCAGAGTTCAGCGGCGCAGGTCCAAGCGGCGTCCAGACGCTGGTTGCGGTCGCGCCGGCCGAAAACGGACTGTTTACGCCTTTCGCCCGCTCCGCCAGACGCGCGGCTCGCGACTGCATTTTCTGCAGGTGAGCGCAGTATCGAAGTGACGCCGCGGATTGCCTCGGAATGACGCGCCCGTGGCTGAACCACTGTTCGCGGCGCCGGGCCTGGTCGCGATCGGAGGGTGAATCATCCTGGTGAACCGTGTGAACGTTCGCGCCCTGAGCGAAAGAAGACGCGCGGGCAAGGATGATGAATGAGAGCAAGAGAAGAACGAAACATCGGCGAACGCGATTGCCCATCTGGCAGCCTGTGATGCAACGACTATCACGCGTCACCCTCGCCTGGAAGGCTGCACGCTTCCCAATTGTCGTTTTCGTATCTAAACGGGAACCGTAAGTAGACGGCCGGAGACTACACGAAAGTTGACTTGACAGCCTTTTGCTGACACCTCAAACCGTGAAGTACGCGACGGTCAAGCTGCCTTGCCGGGAAGAGACGCAATCTTTCCCAGTTTCACCAGCCGGGCCACGATCGATCCGACCGTGCGATTGTGCGTCTTGGCGATTTCGTGAAAATCAATGCCGCGCCGGACTTCCTCGCATACCTGGGC
>CATPBY010000305.1 GCA_955652845.1 uncultured Terriglobales bacterium
AGATACACCAAAGCAATCAGTCCAAAAATTCCCATGGTGTCATAAGCGCGCCGCAAACTATCCGAAAGAAAGTGCCGCAGCACATGACTACCATCCAGCGGCGGTATCGGGATCAGATTGAAAATGCCGAGAACAATGTTGATTGCCATCAGTTCATACAGGAACAGGCTGACCGGCACTAGCAGCGAGTCACTGGATATTAGGCCATTAAGAACGCTTCCCACTGCGCCACGTCCGCCAGGCGCGATCAAGGCAATGGCTGCCAGCATTATCGCGGCGCTGGTAGCAACCAGAAAATTGCTGGCCGGTCCGGCTAAAGTAGTGAGGATGTCATCCCAGACCAGGTTCTTGAAATTGCGCGGATCCACGGGAGTAGGCTTGGCCCATCCGAGCATGGGAAAATGCGTTACCAGCGAGATCAGAGGCAGCAAAACCGTGCCCACGGGATCAATGTGGTGGATCGGATTCAGCGAGATTCGTCCCAGCATGCGGGCGGTTGGATCGCCGCAGCGATTCGCCATCCAGGCGTGCGCTGATTCGTGGATGCTGATCGCAAACAGAAACACGATCAACTGGAACAGGATGTCTACATGTTGCAGGGTCATGCCGGGTTGGTTTCGATACTAACACGCAGAGTGAGGATTCCGCGTCGTCATTGCCGCGATTCTACGGGACGCCGAGATCCTTTACTACCTGTATCCCGCGCTTCGCTGGGGACGACAACCGCCTTCGCACTTCGGCGATTGCCTACGATTTCTCCGACGTTTTTCTTGTTTCGTCGGGCGCGATCGATTTCAGCTTGATCGGCTTGGCGGGAATTCCGGCGACAATCGTGAATGGCGGCACATCTTTCGAGGCCACACCCATTGAACCCACCATTCCATGCTCCCCAACGTTCACTCCACTCAGCACAGTGGCGTGATACGTGACCCGGGCTTTGGGACCGATTTCCGTCTTATGATTACTGACAATCATTCCGTCGTTCAGATCATGGGAGTGAGAGTAGACATTGGCATAATCGGAAACGGAACTGCCGGCGTGAATGACAATCTCTCCGCGATCGTCCAGCAGAACGTATTTGTGGATCGTGCAATTGTCTTCGACCGTCAGGTTGTAGCCGAATGAGACCTCTACGCCGTGGAAGATTTTCACATTCCTGCCGCAGTGTTTGAAGATGTGGCGGGCAAGCATGGCACGCATGCGAAATCCCAGCCAGTGATTCAAGCCGACAGGAGAGCGGTCATACATCATCCAGAACCAGATCAAAGGCTTACGTTCGGCATATTTTGCGGCGTCCACGTCGCCGTAGTATTCCGGTTCAAGTGTCCCGTTGCGCGGATCAAAAGAATGGACCAGGGACTGTTCGGCGAGGGATGAAGCAGCATTCGGCCCTGCGTAGGGCCGGCCGAGATATAGCTGATGCAAGGCCTCGCGAACAACGTCGCTGCGCTGTTCAATATCGCGCGAACTGAACGCCTGATCGAGTTGCTCAACCCATCCCAGAAAGGCCTTCTCTGCTGCCGGGATTGGGTTCAGAGGACGATATTCGTATCGGGGCATGGCCGCCTCGTTTGGAGTGATTAAGGAACGCTAAAACATAGCACACCGGCTCGGCGGATTACGGCAACGAGGAATAGCAGCGGGCAATGCTCTATAATTCGCGCTCGTCATGAAATCCAGGAAGAGTGCAAAGCCCCATCCTCAGCCGGTGGACGCTCTGATATATCCGAGATTCTCCGGCATCCCCACGTTCATGCGCCTGCCTCATATTCCGCGGGCCGAAGATCTCGACCTTGCCCTGATCGGCATTCCATTCGATGGCGGCACGACGTATCGCCCGGGCGCGCGCTTTGGGCCTCGTAACATCCGCGTGCAATCCGCGATGATCCGCCCCTGGAACCCGGTGTTGAAGGTCAATCCGTTTGAGAAGTGGCGGATCGCGGATTTTGGCGATCTCTCGATCAATCCACTATCCATCGAAGACACTTACCGGCGCATCGCCGAGCAACTCACCAATGTGCTTCGCGCTGGCGCCCGGCCGGTTTGCGTCGGCGGCGATCATTCGATTCTGTTGCCGATCTTGCGCGCCATCCACAAACAGTTTGGGCCTGTCGCTTTTGTCCAGCTGGACGCCCACGGCGATACATGGGGCGGTTACTTTGGCAGTCCGCACTCCCACGGCACACCGGTCAAGTATGCCGTCGAAGAAGGCCTGATAGAAGAAGGCTACGGCTTGCAGGTTGGGCTGCGGGGCCAGGTCTACTCGGAAGATGATTTCGACTTCGCCCGCAACCATCGCATTCAGATCGTGACATCAGAGGAATTCCATCATGGCGGCGTCGAATTGGTACAACGCCATCTGAAGAAGCTTCGCGGCCGGCCCGCGTACCTCACCCTCGATATCGATGTGGTTGACCCGGCATTCGCGCCCGGCACCGGTACGCCGCAAGTCGGCGGCCTTTCCAGCGCCCAGATACTCGAACTGGTTCGCAGCCTTAAAGGCATGAAGCTCGTGGGATGTGACCTGGTAGAAGTTTCGCCACCGTATGACAACGCAGAAATCACGTCGTTACTGGCGGCAAACCTGCTGTTTGAGTTGCTCTGTTTGTTTTAACTGCCACGCTGTGGGGTCCCCCTGAGACGAGGAAGGTTAGAAAGTGACGACTCTGGCTCGCAAACTCCGCGTTGTCGATTACTTCACCCTGGGTTGGGGGACCATGGTGGGTGTGGGATGGCTGGTCGTGATGGACGACTGGCTGCTGCGCGGGGGAGCGTTAGGCGCAATCCTGGGCTTCGCCATCGGCGGCTCGCTTCTGTTACCCATCGGCTACGTCTACGGGCAACTGGTAATGGCCATGCCGGACGCCGGCGGGGAAATTGCCTATACCGCCAGGGTTTTTCCGCGGCTGATCAGCTTCGCCACGGGATGGATGATGGTTCTGTCGTATTTCATCGTGTGTCCGTGGGAAGCCGTGGCTGTCGGCAGAATTGCCGGCTACATTTTTCCATCACTCGATTCAATCGAACTTTATCGGATCGGGGGTCGGCCGGTGTATTTGCCTCACCTGCTCATCGGTTTGGGGCTGACCGCGCTGCTCACCACGCTCAACTATCGGGGCGTCCGGCTGAGTGCGACCTTCCAGAATTGGACGGCCTTCGGAACGCTCGCGCTGTTCGTCTTTTTCGTCAGCTTCGGGATTACAAAAAGTTCCTCGCGAAATTTCCCGCCGCTTTTCACCCACGGTGGATTTGTGTCCATCCTGCTGGTGATGCAAATCGTCCCCTATTTTATGACTGGCTACGAGTCAGTGGCCAAGGCGGCCGAGGAAGCCAGTCCTGATTTCCGTGCAGGCGGATTTTTCAAAGCAATCTGGATGGCCATCATCGTTGGAATCCTCTTCTATACCATCGTGATTGCGGCGGTCGGTTTCGTCGCTCCGTGGAAAGAACTGACCGGACAGAAATTTATGACTGCAGTCGCGTTTGAGCACGCTGTGGGTTCGCGTTGGATTGTAAGCATTATTCTGGCAGCGGCGCTGCTTTCGCTTTTCAAAGTATTCAACGGAAATCTGCTGGCAGCGAGCCGGCTTCTCTTTGCCATGGGCCGGCGCCGCCTGATAGACGTCCGCGTCGCCACCGTCCACCCTCGCAATCGGACGCCATCGGTGGCAGTGGCCTGCGTTGGCGTCGCTACCGGGGCTTGCATGTTTCTGGGCGACGCTATCCTTGTTCCGATTACCGAAGTTGGCTCCGTAGCTGCTGCCACCGGCTGGCTGGCGGCGTGTGCCGCGTATTACAAGATGGGGCCTGCGCCGGGAAGTCGTTTTGTCGCTGCCGTCGGTGTCCTGGTCGGCTTGCTCATGATATTCATGAAAGTTCTGCCAGGAATCCCAGGGCACTTCAGCGGATACGAATGGCTGGCGCTGGGAGTTTGGGCGTTGATCGGGCTTGGGCTGGGTTGGCGGGAGAGGGCCGTAGGAGGGCCGTAGGCGTGCCGTCCGTGGGGTCAAATTGCTGAATCCGCGTAGAAAATATCATCACGAACATTTATGAACCTGCAAAAAAGGGAGCTGACGACATGACTTCTTCGCTTAAAGCGCTAATTTCTGTCCTAACCCTATTGTGGGTGTCTGCGCTTTGGCCGCAAGCGTCCGCGCCGTTGTCCTTTGATGTTGTAATCACCAACGGCCACATCATCGACGGCACCGGTTCTCCCTGGTACTCCGGCGACATTGGTATCCGCAGCGGCAAGATCACGGCGATTGGCAACCTGAGCGACGCGGAGCGCACGCGGACCATTGACGCTCGCGACATGGTGGTTGCTCCCGGATTCATCGACATGCTGGGCCAGTCGGAACTGACAATCCTTGTGGACCCGCGTCTGCCGTCCAAGATCTATCAGGGCATCACCACTGAAATTACCGGCGAAGGCGGCTCGGTCGCGCCGCTCAATGACGCCATCATCCAGGCCGATCTCCCGGCTTACGATCACTATCACATCACTCCTGACTGGCGGACGATGCGGCAATATTTTACGCGTCTGGAAAAACAGGGCATGGGAATAAACCTCGCCACCTATGTGGGCGCTACCCAGGTGCGCCGCATGGTGATGGGAGAGGAAGATAAGCAGCCGGCTCCCGCGCAGCTCGAAGAAATGAAGGACCTGGTACGCCAGGCTATGCGGGACGGAGCGATTGGCGTGTCGACCTCGCTGATTTATGCGCCCGCTCCCTTCGCCAAAACGGAAGAATTGATTGCGCTCGCGACCGAGGCCGCCCGCTCCGGTGGTATCTACGCCACCCATATGCGTGATGAAAGTGACAGCATCATTCCGGCGATCGACGAAGCCATGCGCATCGGCCGGGAAGCGAAGATTCCGGTGGAAATCTGGCATATCAAGGTTGCCGGCAAGCAAAACTGGGGCCGCATGCCGGAGGTTGTGGCGAAAATTAACGCCGCCCGGGGCAATGGAATCGACGTTACCGCTGACACATATGCCTATCCTGCATGGTCCAATGACTTCTCTGCCATCGTCCCGCCCTGGGTGCATGTGGGCGGCAACGACAAAATGGTCGAGAGGCTCAAAGACCCCGCGCTGCGCGCAAGAATTCGAAAAGAAATGATGACCCCCAGCAAAGAATGGGACAACGAGTGGACTACTTTGTCTGGCCCGGAAGCCATCATGATTTCCTTCGTGCGCAACCCGGCTTTGCGCAATCTTCAGGGTAAAACTCTGGCATTGATCGCCACGCAGTGGGGCAAAGACCCCATCGACGCTATCTTCGATTTCTTAATTCAGGACCCCACCGCGCAGATTATAGGGTTCGGCATGTCAGAACCTGACATTGTGCTGGCCCTGCAGCAGCCCTGGGTGTCTTTCGACAACGATTCCAGCGGCACCTCCCCCGAGGGAATTTTGGGCGAAGAGCATCCCCACCCGCGGGCATACGGAACCTTCCCTCGTATCCTGCGGAAATATGTACGAGAGGAAAAGAAGCTTTCGCTGGAAGATGCCATACGCAAAATGTCGTCATTTCCAGCGCAGCGCATGCGTCTCACGGATCGCGGAGTGCTGAAAGCCGGAATGTGGGCAGATGTAGTCGTCTTTGATCCCTCCAGCGTCCGAGACTTGGCGACCTTCGAAAATCCCAATCAGCTGTCTCAGGGAATGGAGTATGTGCTGGTCAACGGTGTTCCGGTAATCGATCAGGGAAAAATGACCGGGGCGATGCCGGGTAAGGTTCTCAGGGGCGCAGGATATGTTCCGTAGAAGTGGCTCAAGGCTGCGCTAATGCTGTCTTGAATATCGCACGATTATTTCTGGGTGATGGTGAGCTTCGACAGTCCGACTACCGCCGTGTCGACGCGCTCAGGCAGGACAAATCGTGAGTCCACCCCGATATTCGGATACCGGGGCTGAAGATATTTTTGAACAAAGATCTGCAGCAGAAAAGCGGGAATCTCCACGCCATCAAGTGACAGAGAGTCAACGTGAACCAATCCTTGTCCGCCGGCGCCGTGGGCATGTGCCACAACGACAACATCATGCATGCCTGCAAACACCGACAGCAAAGGATTGGAGGAATTACGTCCCGCCATGAGCTGATCGAAGTCAACCCGGGCGGTCGCCGTGATGACACCCGGTTGAGCCTGAAAGGTAGCGGATTGCACGCCCGGCGGAAACTTGATGTTGCCGGACGCGAAGTAGGAATTAATCTCCCGCTCGGTGAATTCCGTTGACTCGGGGCGTGGTCGCGCCGAGGCGCCATTGGCTTGCAGCCGGTCCAGCTTTCGCTGCATGCGGATGACGTCGGCGGGATGCGCCGCGAGATGAGTTTGCGCCAATGGAAATTCCGCGAGGGAAACTAATAGGAGGGCCGCAAGGAACGACCTGACAAATACTGTCATGGCTTTAGAGCTGCTTGTGTCTCGGCAGGCGAGGCGAGGACAATATGGGGTTCGCTCACGGTGCCGGTTACGCTAAACCCAGACGCACCGTCCCGGGTCAGTTTTAAATTCAGAATCCGCCCAACAGAAGCAGTACCGTTTACCTGGTAGATATTGCCCGGAGTCTCCAGTTTGCCTTCCTGAATCTTGAACCTGCCTTCGTCGAGCAACAGGCGTCCCACGAAGCGCTCCATGCGCAGCGGGCTTGCGCTACCCAGAGCAATATGAGGAAGCGAACCGTCGCGTGCATCAAGCTGCAGACTGGCAGTCGCGCTTGAAAGGATTTCCTCCGAGCTTAAACCTGCCAGGGTGACGTGGTACGTCGCAGTCGCTGTACCGGTGATCCAGCTGTCCTGCATAAAATCGGCCAATTTTCCCAGGGAAATCCCTTGCAAGGTGCCGCTGCCGCTGTATTGCGGTGGCTTGGAAGTAAAATCCGCGTTCCACTCGCCAATCTGTTGGCCGCCTAGTAAGTCTGCGCGCAGATCCGCAAGCCGCAATTTCCCATTCTCCAGTTCGGCATTCGCGGAAAAGCTGCTGACGACAAGCTTGTGAATAACCAGCCGGTTAGCACTCAGTCTTCCGGTGGCGTGCAGCCTGGCAAGAACCGGACTGGCCGACTGCTCGGAGGAACTCAGAAAGTGATACCAAGGTTGCTTCCTGAAATGGGGACTGAGGAGCTCATTCAATGAATCTGTGGCAATTTCCTCCGCGTGCAGATTAAAACGGACTGGACACGTCACGGGTTCGGTGCAGTGTCGGGGAAGCAGTACCGAACCGCTCCATGAACTGTCGGCAACAATCGCTGCGACGTTCTGAACCTTGATGTCATCCTGGGTCAGGTGAAGATCGGCGGACGAAATTACCACGGGGGAGTTCAATCCGCGGAGTTCGCTTCGCACCGACTGAAGTCGCACCGTTCCCGTGGCCTTGGGCGCAGTGAATCCCGACCATTCCCCTTCGAGTTGCAGATCGAGTCGGGCCAGGCCATCCGCGGTAAATGAAGAGCCGGGCGATCCCAAGGTGTCCGCCGCATGGAACAGCCGCTGAATCTGCGCGTCTCCCTGGATCGATACGTTGTAACCAGAAGGAGCCAGCATTGCGCGCAGGGTAACGGGCGAGGACGCTCCCATTGCCAATGTAACCGGCCCAATGTCGAGGAAAGCTTGCGAGGGCGCCGTTTCCGGTCTAAGTTTAGAGTGAACTGGGCGAGGCCGGCTTCGCTGTTCTTTCGCAACTTCCTTCGTATCCTGCGTCGGCGAAATCGCAAAAGGAATTCGGTCGAGGATTAAATCCGACTTGGCGAGCTTGGAGCGCATACGGAATCCGCGCGTGCCTCCCTCACCCTGCCAGATTGCTCTCCCCCCTGCTTCACGACTGACTTTAATCTTGGCATCCATTGTGCCTGCGGTTACCAAGTCCGCAGGAATGTTTTTCTTGGCGTGACGTGCCAGTTCCACAACGGAATGCATGGGAACATTTCGAGCGATCAAAACCAAATCATAACTGGGATCGTTGAATTGGCCGGCGATCTTGCCGTTGACGCGGATCAGGGCGCTTCCCACCGGCGCTTGACACTCAAGTTTGGAAAGCTCATGGTCGACCGAACTGTAGTGCGCGCTGCAACGGCCCGTCAAACGCACAGGGCTTCCATCTGCAATGTCATATCGCCGGAAGTCAAGGATGGCGGCATCCGCATTCACCATGAGGTTCTCAGGCGATCCGGACAGCGTGGACGACAGACTGAGCGATCCTCGCCAGCCTTTATCATTCCCATATGCCAGTTTAGTAACTTGTCCCAGTTGAGCTTGATCCCATTGCAGCGTGAACTGCAGCGGCATTTCACGCAAACTTGCGGCCCTCTGCCAGGACCCATTGACTTGGAGGATTCCGGTATCAGTGGGATTGAGGTCGGTGCGCATTGGTTGCGCCCTTAATCGAATTCCCCAGGCATTTTCTGAAGCCTGCCAGATCGCGAATTCGGCGTCGGTCAGCGCGTACGGTTTTTTTTCTGTGCCAACCTTGATATTAATGCGACCGCGAACCGCTTCAATGTACGGAAATGCGGGGCGACTTTCGGTCCTTGACTTGGCTGTAGGAGCGACCGGTACCTGAGCTGCCCTCAGTACGAGATTTTCAATATTCCAGTGCCCTTCGGGTTTGCGAACCAGGTTCAGGCTGGGCTCGGTCAGAATCAAATGAGAAACCTCGAGCCGTCCCCGAAACAACGAACTCAGCCGAAGCGCCGCGGTCACATCCTGAGAACGAAGCAAGGGCTCGGCGCTGAAGCCAGGATCGTCGCGGATTACAAGGTTTTCCAGATCAAAACCCGGTGGCAGGAAACGCAGACTTACAGAACCGACATCCACCTGTCTTCCCAGAGCCAGGCTCATAGAGCGAACAATGCGGGCTTTTAGTCTCTGCGCCCCTGGGCGCGCCACAAAAAGCGCGAGCAAGAGCGCGACCACCGCCACCATGTTGCCGCGTTTAGATCGAAAAAAGTTCAACGCACCACCCGAAAGGTTCTACGCCACCGCGTTTCATCAAAGAAATGAATCACTACATGGGCCAGAAACTTCAGCCGCTCACTTACCTCTTTCTGCAGGTACTGGTTGGGAGGCGTTTCGAATGACCAGTAAATGAACATAGGCCGCCCAATCACATTTTCTTGCGGAATAAAGCCCCAATAGCGGCTGTCATAGCTAACATCGCGATTGTCGCCCATAGCGAAATAACTATTGGAAGGGACCACCACATCCCCGCCCTGGATATGCTGCGACAAGTTCAGTTGCCAGTCGGGGGTAACATTGTTGTAATCGGACGCCGGCACCGCGGGGAAGTTGTCAC
>CATPBY010000306.1 GCA_955652845.1 uncultured Terriglobales bacterium
CCACCAGGTCATCCAGATCATTGCGCTTGAAGCGCACGCAAATATGAGGTGGAGCAGCAGAACGCCTTTCAATCTCTGTCCTTCGAGCTGAAATTGCCACGCGAGGATGCCGGTAGCGAGAACCGGGAAGGTTGAAACCGCCGCCACCAGGAAGTTGTAGTAGGCAGCCTCTGTCAAATTCCGGCGCTTCGTCCAGTGCGCCATGAAGTCGAAGCCCACGCCGGTAATCAATAGTGCAATGGGAAAATGGATCAGCACGACGTGTTGCGCGTGCTTAGCCAAAAGTGCTGCCTTGAAATCGAACGGATTTACCATGCCTGTGCCATCTCCAGATGTAGTCCCGAGTCGCTGAATTGATAACTGGAGAGACGACGCTTTATTCCTTGATTACAAGTGCTGCGTGGATGGCGGGAGCACAGGAGAGTAAACGGGGTTCAGGCGATCGATGGTTCAGGCCATCGATGGGTCAGGCGATCAAATGGTTCATTCCATCAATGGCTCAGGGAATCAATGGAGCAGTCAGTTCAGGCGTTCGTCAGGGGAGGCGGATAAATCGAGGAAGACGGGCTCACTGCTGACGGGGAACTGGCGGTGCTGGTCGAGTCCTGGCTACAACATCAGCATTGCGGAATTCTAAGATTTCTGTGGTTAACTTGTGATTACCAAAAATTCGGACGTCGGCCATCGCTTCGGCGGAAGTTTGCAGCCATGTTCCTCCGACGAAGTCAAACATAATTTTAACGTGCACCTTCTTCAGCCACCATGAGGGCGTTTTTATCAAATCGCCGTCGATCTGACGGACCAGGTAGCTGCTCTTGTCGACCCATGCCTTACCCACGATCAAATTCTTGTCTTTTCGCTTTGGGCTAAGGCCAATGAGAAAGCAAGGGTGACCCTCGACGACATCTTCACCCAGGTAGGTCACAGCATAGTTGCCTTCAATAGCGGCTGGCGAAGGGAAGTTCCGGCCATGAGCCGCGGCTTCTACCTCGTGATCAAGAATTCCTCTTACAACCTGCTCCGCCCCATGACTTCCTGAAGACTTCTGAATGGCGTAGCGCTTGGTGCCGGGAGGCTGGAAATCCACCTCTGCCACCACTTCGGAGGCAGGTTTCGTATTGTTTGCAGCAAAGATGCGATATTTCAAAATTTCCTGATAGGAAGTTTGCGGGGGATTCTCCTCTTGGGCTCGCGCCATTTTATCTATCAGCGGCGCCGTAATCAGATTGCTTCCGCCGACCGAATCTGCCTGACCTGAATCTGCCTGACCAATGGCGAAAGAGAATGCAAGTCCGCAAAACAAGCCGACTTTCGCCAATGACGCCGTGACGGTCAAGATATCACCTATAGCCTTAGTGCTCAGTCGCTTCCTGGGGTTGCCCTAAAATAACTGTTTGTCCAGTGGACTGGCTGCCGAATCGCGCCCTTCCGAACCGCAGTTGCCATACAATTTATATGTGGCAGACGTCTAACCCCGGTTTTCCATCGACAACTGCTGCCCGTTCAATTGCATCCCACATCTTCCTCTATATGCGTTCATCGGCATTATTTTTCTTGCTGTTTGCGGCAGCCGCAGCCCCGGCTCAAATGGCGGTGATGGGTCCGCAACCACTATATGAGGGGCAACCCGTAAGTAGTGTCGATTTAATTGCGAATCCCCATCGCAATGTCGCGCCTTTCATTCCGTTGGTGTCGCAGAAGGCCGGTGAGCCGTATTCGGAGGAAAAAGTTCAGGCAAGCATCGCTTCGCTGCAAGGCACAGGAAACTTTGAGAAAGTCGCGGTTAATGTGATTCCAGATCCCGGCGGCGTACGGCTGGATTTCGTTCTTGAGCCCGCCTTTTACCTGGGAATGGTCGACTTTCCCGGCGCTGCCAAGCGCTTTCCCTATAGCCGTCTTCTGCAAGTTGTAAATCTTCAGGAAGAAGATCCGTACGACCCGGCTCGCATACCGTTATCGGTGGAGGCATTGCGGGAATTCCTGCACAAGAATGGATATTTCCAGGCCGAAGTGAGATCTGAGTCCACCATCGACGACGCCCATGAATTGGTGCATATCAGTTTCCCGGTGAGACTCGGAAAACAGGCGCGAATTGGAAACGTCCAGATTGAGGGATCTTCCGCTCCCGAGGACGCGCACCTGATCCGGAAGCTTCGTTCACTGCGCGCTCGATTCACAGGAGCGCTGCTGAAGCGCGGGAAACCGTACACGCCGGAGCGGATCAAGGCCGCAACCGCGCTGCTCAAAAAGACGCTTGCTCAACAACATCGGCTGGCCAGCGGGGTGCAGGAAAATCCCCCTGAATACCATGCTGAAGCGAATCGCGTAGACGTCTCTTTCAAAATCGAGCCAGGTCCGTTGGTGACGATTCGAACCACTGGCGCCAGGATTTCTGCGATTCCATTTGTGGCCGGGCGTCAGATGAAAAAACTCATTCCCATCTACTCGGAAGGGGCGATTGACCGAGATTTAGTGGAAGAGGGCCGCCGCAACCTGGAGGATTATTTCCAGAGGAAAGGGTTCTTCGACGCTACGGTCAAGACCGATTTCCAGCGTCAGGCCGAACAGATCGTCGTGCTCTATGAAATCGATCGTGGAAAGAAACACAAAGTAGATCGCATTTCATTCAACGGGAATTACCAGATATCGGAAAAGTATCTGCTTCCCCTGGTCAGGGTCAAAAAATCTCATCTTTGGACGCGTGGAAGTGTCAGCGAAAAGCTTTTGAAGCAGAGTACGGATAACCTGGAGGCGCTCTACCGGGACAAGGGATATGAAAACGTCAAAGTAACGCCGCGGGTAACCGACCGTGAGCCCAAAATCGACGTCGCCTTTGAGATTCAGGAAGGCCCTCAAACCCTGGTCGACAACATTCAGGTAACAGGGAATCGGAGCATTCCCTATGAACAGTTGACCTCGCCTAAGGGATTCCAGCTGCGAACCGGCGCCCCCTTCTCCTCGAGGCGCCTCACTGAAGATCGGAATCGCATATCGGCTACGTACTTAAATCGCGGATATCTTAACGCCGAAGTTAAGGCGACGGTGATACGCCGCGACGATGATCCGAATCGCGTTGACGTCATTTATGCCATTAATGAGCGCCAGATCGTGCGCGTTGGAGAAGTAGTTTATCTGGGACAAAAACAGACACGGCTGTCTCTTATCGATAAAACCGCGGCGATTCCTGCCGAGTCTCCGATGAGCCGGGGACAGTTACTGGAGGCAGAAACCCGCCTTTACGATTTAAACGTTTTCGATTGGGCCAGCGTCGGACCAAGAAAACCGATTACGGACCAGACTGAGGAGGAAGCGCTGGTCAAAGTTCACGAGGCTGCGCGAAACGAAATTACCTATGGAGTCGGCTTCGAGGTATCTCATCGCGGCGGAAACGTCCCCGGAGGCACGGTGGCAGTACCGGGGTTGCCAACCATTGGCCTAGGTAAGAATAAAATCGCGCCCAGCCAGTCTACTTTTGCCAGCCCGCGCGGATCCATTGAGTTCATCCGTCGAAATATGCGGGGGCTGGCGGAAACTGCCAGCGCCTCGATCCTGCTTTCGCGCCTCGATCAGCGGGGAATCACTACCTATACTCAACCTCATTTTCTCGGGTCGCAATGGGGATCGCTCACCAGTTTTTCCGTCGAGCGCACCACCGAAAACCCTCTCTTTGCCGCTGGCCTTGGCGATCTGTCATTTCAAGTCGAGCGCCGTCTGAGCAGAAAAGGTTATACGCGCCTTCAGATTCGTTATGACTTTAATAAGACGGCGCTTTCTCATTTGCTGGTACCGGCACTGGTCCTGCCGCAGGACCGCAATGTCCATCTGTCGACCTTTTCCACCACTCTGATTCGAGACACCCGCGACAAACCGCTGGATGCGCACCGTGGCGTTTTCTCCACCGTAAATATTGGAATTACGCCTGCACCTTTGGGCTCCAGCGCCAGTTTCGCCAAGCTTTTCGGACAATATGCCTTTTATAAACCAGTCCGGTCTATGGTTTTCGCCAATAGCGTTCGGCTGGGCCTGGCGAAAGCGTTTTCCGGCAGCTTTGTCCCCACCAGCCAGCTTTATTTTTCCGGGGGTGGGACTTCGCTGCGCGGCTTTCCTATCAATGAAGCCGGCCCGCAGCGGCTGGTTCCATTTTGCAATGTGCTGCAAGGTCAGTCCGGGTGTGTCAACGTCACAGTGCCAGTCGGCGGAAGGCAACTCTTCATCTTGAATTCGGAGCTTCGATTCCCACTGCGAATCATGGACGCTCTGGGGGGTGTTGTGTTCTATGACGGCGGCAACGTCTATAGCGCCATTAATCTGCATAACTTCGTTAACAACTACACAAATACGGTTGGATTCGGTCTGCGATATTCCACTCCGATCGGGCCGATTCGCATTGATGTCGGGCGCAACCTGAATCCCGTGCCGGGGATTAAACCAACCCAGTTTTACATCACGCTAGGGCAGGCGTTTTAGGAGAAGTCATGCAGTGGCAGCGAACCGTTAAATGGACGGCGGCAGTCTTGGGAATCGTAATTCTCGGCGGGTTAACTGGCGGATACATCTATCTGAACAGTCATTCCTTCCAGGACTACGCGTTGCGCACCATTGTGCAGCGCGCCAATGAAGCGACTGGAGGCCGGACTAAAATCGGCAATCTCGACTTCCGGCTCTCGACCCTTACCGCGCATCTTTATGACATCTCCCTTCAAGGGAATGGGCCCACGAAGCGATATCCCCTGTTACATCTCGATAAGCTCACTGTGGGGCTCAAAATCCAGTCGGTGTGGCACCACCAGATATTTCTGAGTGAACTCATCATCGATCATCCCGTGGTACACCTGGAGGTCGATCGGGACGGCAAGAATAATATTCCTTCTTCGGCTGCAAAGAAGAGCGGCGGTAATACGAACGTTTTTGATCTGGCTGTCAGGCATGTGCTGGTTACAAACGGCGAGATCAACTATCAGGACAGGAAAACTCCCCTTGACGCCGACTTGTATGATCTTGCGACTGACATCCATTTCGACCCGCCGACGAAGCGCTACGGCGGATCGATTTCGTATGACAACGGCCACCTGAAGTATGCAGGATTCTCGACTTTGCCGCATAGTATGAATGCAAAGTTCAGCGCAGGCGCGTCACACTTCTCGCTGGAATCGGCGCGTTTGAATGTAGGGTCCTCGGGAGTTTCGCTCCGCGCTGATGTCGACGACTACAACAATCCCCATGCTGAAGGCGCCTATGAAATTCGGATCCACACCCAGGACTTGGCTTCACTTTCACCGGGGGTCAGTCCGGCGGGTGACCTGTCGCTCTCGGGCAAGATTCGCTATCAGAACGACGCGAATCAATCACTGCTTCGATGCTTGTCGGTGGATGGCGAGCTGGCGAGTGAAGCGCTAGCCGCTTCGTCGGCGCAGGGCCGTATTGATGTTCGAAAACTTCAGGGAAAATATGACTTGGCCGATGGCAGGCTGCAAGCGCATAACGTGGGAGC
>CATPBY010000307.1 GCA_955652845.1 uncultured Terriglobales bacterium
CACCATGTTCGCCGTATTAACCGTCACCGTTGCTTTGTGCATGTAGGCGAATGAATCTTTCAAGAACTTCATGGTGTCTGCTTTGGTTTTGATAGAATCCGGGCCATCTTCGCCGCCGAGCTCAACTGGCGGCTTTTCTCCCAGAATCGCGGCCGCGACCATGTAATTGACCGCGGCCACGTGCTTTACCTGTTGCGCATAAGTGCGTACGCCTTTGAACTCGCCATTGGAGGGGGCAAACGAATATTTCTCCTCCGGCATCACATCGGCGGCAGCAACAAATTGTTTTTCCACGCTGCCAAGCGAATGATCCAGGACTTCAGTTACAGTGCGAGGCTGGGGCTTCGGCGCCTGGGCCCAGGCCATGCTGCAACCCGCAATTAGAACCAGCGATGCGAACCGCCATTTAGGCTTCTTCATAAATCCTCCTGGATAATCGTAACGATGAGCTGAGAGCTAGTCCCGCACGACCACGGGGGACAATTCCAGTTGCTGCGAGGTAAGCCGGTGGCCGCGAACCGTAAACAGCCCTGCCACCAGGGCCATCGACGAACATAGAAGAGCAGCAGGAATTCCAATTCTGGTGGCAAGCGCTCCCCACAAGGCACTGCCCACGGCCATTCCTCCCTGCAGCACAAGCAAATACATCGACAGCGCGCGGGCGCGGAGCCACGATGGAGACATGGTCTGGGCCGCGATGTTCAGGCACGCCAGGATACCAATCCATGCTGTCCCGCTGGCGAACAGCACCAGGCTGAGCCAAGCGAAAGTCTGCACCCGCCCGGCGGCGAAAGTCATCGCGGAAAATAACAGGATCGCAAAGACCACCAGTCCATCTACCGACAGCCGCAAGCGCAATCGAGGCAGAACCGACGCCCCGGCCAAAGCTCCAAGGCCGAATGATCCCAACAGTAAACCGTAGCCGGTGGCGCCATGAGGCCGGGCAAGGATGGGCAGCAAGGCAGGCAGGGAACTCGCTGCCAAACTAAAGGCGCCGGTGCGAATCAGCACCGACCGCACCAGCGGAGCTCCGTGCACGTAGCGCAGTCCGGCGATCAGTGCGTCCCTCATGCGGCCGGTTTCAACGTGCTCGCAGTAAGGTCGCCTCCAGCGGTAGAGAAAAAAGATCACGCCAAAAAAAGAGGCGGCATTAAGCAGGAATGCGACGCCCGATCCGGCGGCCGCGATCACCAGGCCGCCAAGCGCCGGGCCGACGGCGCGCGCAACATTAAAGCCTACGGAATTCAAAGCTACGGCTGGCGAATGATTTTCCGGCGAGACAATTTCGGGCGTGATGGCTTGCCACGCCGGATCGTTCATTACCGCGCCCAGTCCGAGAAGAAAAGTAAATAAGAGCAGCACCCAGGGAGTCACGTATCCGAGCAGTGTAAAGACCCCCAATAACCCGGAGGCGAGGACCATCCACCCTTGCGTCATCAGAAGAAAGCGGCGGCGATCCACCATGTCAGCCAGCGCACCCGCGGGCAGGATTACCAGGAATACCGGGACCATCATCGCGGCCTGCACTAGTCCTACCATCAACGGAGACATGGTGAGCTGGGTCATCAACCATCCGGCGCCGACATTCTGCATCCAGGTGCCGGTGTAGGAGATTACTGCCGCGATCCACAGCGAGCGGAACAGAGGTTCTCCCAGAGGCGCCCAGGCGGAAGGAGCGGACCTCGGAGACAAACTTCGCGGCAACGATGTTTTCACCGCTTCAGCCATGATCAACTCGCCGAGACCTCTGACACGGGGACCGGCATGCCATCTCCAAAGGGCCACTCTCGCCGGGGCCACGCCCGAAGCATGTAAAGAATTACGCCGGTAATCAGGATCAGCAGCGCATAGCGAAGCTGCTTTGTGGAGCCAGTTCGAGAAATGATGATAAACACAAAGCCGACCGAAGCAATCAACGCAGGCGCAGGATATAGCCACATGCGGAAAGGGCGGGGCAGATCGGGACGCCGGATACGCAGCACGATCAGTCCAATCGCCTGCACCAGAAACTGCAATGTAATGCGAATTACCACCAGCGCCACGATGACGTCGGCGAGCGTGAAAAAACAAAACAGCATGGCGACAACGCCCAACGCGAGCAGCGACACGTAAGGAAACTTGTGCAGCGGATGTACCCTGGCAAATGCGCTGAAGTAATTACCATCCAGCGCGGCGGCGTAAGGTACCCGCGAGTATCCCAGGAGTAAAGAAAACACTGAAGCGAAAGCTGTCCACATCACCAGCCCTGTAGCCAGATCGGCGGCCCAACGTCCGTAAATACGCTGCATGAAAATTGAAACTACGTACAAACCTTGATTTGACCGGCCTGATTGCATCATCTCCTGCCAGGGAACTACCCCGAGGATACTGATATTCATCACCACGTATAGACAGGCCACCAGCAGAATGGATAGCAACAGCGCGCGCGGGATGGTTTTGCCGGGATCTTTTACCTCGTCCCCGAGAAAACATACATTGTAGTAGCCCCAGTAATCATAAGTGGCGATGAGCATGGCCGATCCCAAACCGAGGAAGAACTGCGGCGAAAGCTGAAAGGCGTTCGGCGGAAAGCTGACAGCGCGCGCGGCGCTGAAGTGGGTTAGCCCGGAAACAATGATCCATCCCATGGTCAACAGCACGCCGGTCAACAGCAATTTTGACATCCAACTAATGCTGGTGATCTTGCGATAGAGGAGCAATAATGCGAGTCCGACAATGGCAATAGCCACAAAAGTGGCTCCGGAAACCAGCCAGTGCATCTGCAACGTTCCCAGCAACGGAACTTTCAAATGCCAGTCGTGTCCTGCATAGTGGTGTCCCAGGCCGGGCCAGAAATAAGACGCATACCCCGCCAGTCCAATCGCCCCAGTGGCGACAGACATGGGCGCGCTGAAAGACAGCTGCCAGATAAAGAGAAACGAAATCAGCCGGCCGAGGCGGTGGGGACCGTAAATCTCACGCAAGTAGCGATAGGAACCGCCCGAGCCGGGCATAGCGGCTCCAAGTTCAGCCCACACCAGGCCGTCGCACACAGCAAAGATCGCGCCCAGGATCCATCCCAGCATGGCTTGCGGCCCACCCATAGCAGTGACGATCAGCGGCATGGTGATAAAGGGGCCAACCCCGATCATGTCAATCATGTTCAGCGCGGTGGCGCTACCCAGGCCCACGCCGCGGATTAGAGGCGCCGGCGGCGAGTCGTTAGTCGCTGGTCGTTGATCGTTGGCGCTGCCCATAGGCGGCATAAGCAACCCGGTGCTGGTACGATGGAGATGAAGGCTCTCGTGACTGTTAAATTCAGCAACCAACGACGGACGGCCAAGACTAACGACCGCCCTCGTGTCCGGCGCTGATCAGGTTCACGTACAGTCGAATCGCGCCTGGAACCCCTGCCGGCAACTGACGGAAAAACGCGTATCCAGTGTAAATGTAAGTGCCCTTACCGTACCGCGCACGCAACAGGCCGCCCTTCTGAGGCTGCTCTCCGGGATCATGAGACGCCAGCAGGGGAGTGAACTTCCCGTCCCACTGTCCCATGAAATAGAGGCCGCGTTCCTGCACCCATCCGTCGAAGTCATGCGAAGTAATCGAGTTAGGGAAATGAAAAACCCCGTCGTCGGAAGCGAGTATTTCAACTGGGGCTTCTTCCACTGAGACCCGCGCGCGGCTCAGTTGCGCGGGATAGGGCGTGAAGTGTCCCCCGTTGAAGTCGCTGACTCCAGTGTTGTATTGCACGATCAGCGTGCCGCCGGCGGAGACGTAGTCGAGCAGTTTCTGGTTGTTCGTCACGATGTCTTTTTCAGTGTCGTAGGCTCGGATGCCAAGAACAATGGTGCCGTAGCGGCTCAGGTCTTCACTCGCGATTTTCTCCGCCGGGATGAGGGCAAGATCCATTCCGATCTGCTGCAGCACCGTTGGGATGTCGTCTCCGGCGCCCATGATGTAGCCGACTTTCAAGCCTTGAGGAATCTTCACGTCGACGATGCTGACGCGCTGAACCGCGGGCTGATAGTAGTAGAAAGTGTCGAGGTCTTCACGAGTTACGACGCTGTAGCCTTCGCTGTATTTCATTCCACCAGATTCAAGGACCGCGCGAACTTCGGCGCGCCCTTCCTTCAGGCTGGCAGGGAAGACTTTGAAATGAAAGTCCTGGCTCTCGCCACGATGATGGAATTCCACTGGCAACTCGGGAGGCTCCACTCGCCAGCTCGGCGGAAGTTGTAAATGTAAGTTTCCTTTTGCGGGCGTGGGCAGGTTGTAGCTGGCGCGGACGGTTACGTCACGGCCGCGATCTCCGGCTTGCCGAATGGTCTGCGTGCCCGGTTCCAGCATGACGGAGAACGCGGGAACTACCGCCAAAGCACGTTTATGCTCTGCGCCTTTTTCATCCACGAAGCCAGTGAAAACGCCCGCGGATATCTCGGACTCCAGAATATTTTGCTCAGAGGGTCTTCGCGCGCGCAGTTTGTCAAACACGTCGGGCAGTGGGGACTTAATGCCTCTGTGAGGAGCGATTTGGTACACGATGCGGACGCGCAATGGCGAAGGAGGCAGGGCGAGAGTAGCGTAGATATCGTCGTCGACGGTGTTGACCGCATCAGTCTCGGGGTTGTCGCGATGCCAGTAGGGGCGGGTAAAAGCCGCGCCCGGCAAGACTTGTACCGCGAAGTTCGCGTAATAATCTTCTCCCGGCGCGATCGTAGTCTGATCGGCGTAAACCCGCTTCGCCCAGCCCGGGGAGCTTTCCAAGTCTGCTTTCTGTATGGATAGGAAATTGCGCGAACCGTTATGTAGCTTTGCAATCACGGTAAACTTCTGGCCGGTGGAGACAGTGGTTAAAGCATCCTGCTCGCGTGGGAGCCCCGCCTGAGGCCCCTTTGGAGGCGACACGCTAGCCTCCATGGATATGTTCATCGCGAGATTAAGCGCGGACTGGGCTTGTTGCTGCTTCTGGTCGAGTATTTCAAGCACGCCTTCTTTGCTTTGTCTCTCCACCTCGCTTTCATCCATGCGTGCTCTTGCGGAACGTAACCCGTCGAGAGCCGAGTAAAGCGGGCCAGCCGCACTAATCCGATCTTTCTCGGCTTTTTCGGTTGCCTGCTTTAGATCGTCGGCGATTTGTGCCAGCTCTCCCCGCAGCCATGGCACCTTGGTCTCTTCCGCACCCAATCGCGAGACCAACCCTGGCAAGCTGGTGTCGATGCCATCAAAGAAATCCTTCTCGTGACCGTCTTTATCCAGCGTTGGCGGCAACACCGAATCCACCAGCTTGTAATAAGTGAAGCGATCACCGGGATCGACGGTCCAGCCGCCTGCTCCCTGCGACAGCTGATGACGCAATCCCTCCATGGCGAACTGGACGTATGACATCCCCAAAACCGGGTCTACTTTTCCCGTGTTGAACCTGATGGTGTAGTTTTCGGCCGGGCAGGTCATAGCGCCGAATCCGCAGACGTTGCCGATGTAAAGCTTTTTGGGTTGCCAGGGAACCAGCCCTTCTTTGATCTGCTCGGGGAAGTGATTGGAATCGGCGGCGGCGCGAAACGCCTCCCTGGTAAGAATTGAGGAGGCTTGATGATGGCCGTGGCCATCGCGGTCGGTGCCGGAGAATCTTGCGACCAGCACGTCGGGACGGAAGGTGCGAATGACGCGTACCATGTCGCCGAGCGCAACATCGTGTCCCTGCCACTTCTGGAACGTTTCTTCGGCGCTTTTCGAGAATCCGAAGTCGGCTACACGGGAAAACCGTTGCTCCACTCCGTAGTAACGATCTGAAGCTGTCAACTCGAGCGTGCGCAGCACGCCGAGAACATCGAAAAGATTGCTCCCCACTTTATTTTGTCCACCCTCGCCGCGGTTCAGGGTCATCAGTAACACGCTGGCGCCCTCACCTCGGGATTCCAGCGTCAGCAAGCCGCCATCTTCATCATCGGGGTGCGCGGTGGTCTGCATCAGACGGGCGGTGGTCTGCAGTCTGCGTAACATTTGTTTGAGTCCGGAACTTCCGGTGTCCTGCGCCAGCCGATCAACCGGACTGGGATGGGCTGCCGGCGCATCGACCGGAGCCTGGGATAAGCCGGGCAAGCACAGCAATCCGACACAAAGAATGTAGGAGATCAGCCGCGAAGGTCGACCGAAACACGAACCCAAATTCCCATGTTTCGCTGGAATGGGTTGCATGTGCCTGGGATTGTGACTGGAGGTAATAGGAGGCAAGATTTTTCCGGTGAGCTCTATCAGTTCCTTTGTATTCGACTTCGCGGCAAGCCAGGAGTTAGCCATGGCCTGGCCGCCGGGAACAAATCCGAATCCTAATCCTATCCGATTTAATGATCTGAAGGAATTTGCACCGCCCGCTGGCACTGGCTGGAGGCGGTCAGGACCTCGTCGAATTTAGGGTCACCCCTCAATTTTGCCAGCAGCGGATCGGAAAGCAGGTTGGAGTGGGCACAATAATTCAATTCGACGGCGGTTTTAAGCATGTGGAGCGCAGCTTCCTTCTTACCGCAGAAGGCGAAAATGGTTCCCACATAATAAGGGTTCTCAGGATCGGGATCGGAAGGCTGGCTGGTTTCGGCCTCATGTGTCATTCTCTCCAGTTCGGACGTGGGTCGAAGTCCAAGACATGCTTCCAACAGATCGCGATGGTAATGAGGAGTGGGAGACATACGCTTCACCGCCTCGCGGGCCTCCGCCACTTTGCCTTCCCGCAATAAAAGAGACGGCAGGGCGTAGGCAAACCACTCCGAGCCAGCGTCCAATCGGAGGAACTCCCTGGCGCGATCAGTCTTGCCCAGCTCCATGAACACCCATGCGCAAGAACGGAACATGTAGTTTCCTGGATCCAGCGACAGAGCGGTGTCGCATTCGCGGGAAGACTCCTCGAGCATTCCGGCATAGCGAAGAACATATCCCAGGGTGAAGTGCGCCTGAGCGTTCTCCGGGCGCCGCTTGACAAGAGCCAGTGCCTCTTCATACGCCCTGCTCACCTCACCCCGATCCACCCGGTTGACGATGAGCTGCGAAGCCGCGGCTACTAAATTTGAATCGAGCTGCAATGAGCGCTCCAGGGCTTTATTGGAGCGCTGGAACATTTCGTCTCCCCCGTTCGAGTAGGTTGCGTCATAGTAGTACCGCAGGCCAAGCTCTGCCCATGCCGGGGCGTAGGTGGGATCGCTTTGCACGACGTGTTCGAGAACCGAGATCGCATCCTTGTTCGGACCGGCATCACGCGGGATGGCGAGGCTATGGAGATAGAGGTCATACGCTTCCTGGTTTTTCGGCCGGGTGCCGGTGTCGATAAAGCTTCCTGACGCTCCTAGAATTGGTAACAATCCCTGGCGGACTTGGGTGCTCAGTTGACCCTGCAGAGCGATCAGGTCCTGGCTGGGGGCGGTGATGTTGCTCTGCCAGAGCAGACGGTCGGTGTTTGCGTCCGTAGCTTCCAGCGTGACCAGCAGACTGTCCCCCTGCTTTATGAAATGTCCCGTCAGTACCACCGCCACACGAAGTTGGCGGCCTACCTGCTCCGGGTCAATATCCGGGCTCACATATTTTCTGGTGACTGAGGAAGGACGAACATCCAGGGCACGAGTGTAGGTAAGAACATTAGCGATCTCATCGGCCAATGAAGTCCGCAAAAAATCTACGCTCAGATCTCCATTCATGTTCTGCAGTGGAAGCACGGCAATGGTGTTCTTGGCCGCGCCATTGCTGCTCCCCGCCCGATGCTTGTAGAACCACACACCTCCGGCCGCCAAAACCGTAACCAGCAGGGCGGAAACTCCTATAAGAAGATAAGTCTGCCGTCTGCTGGAGCTCTGAAAGGCGTTCGTGACCATGCGATAGGGAAATTTTTCGCGTGGTCCGCTGCGGCTTAATCCTGATTCTGTTTCCCTCCGCAAATGCTGAAGATCAGCTCTTAATGCCTCGGCCGTCTGGTAACGGTTGCCGCGATCTTTTTCCATCGCTCTCCCGATGATCCCTTCCAGTTCCACGGGAATCGCCGGATTGAGCGTGCGCGGCGCGGCGGGCTTCTGATGCAGAACCGCATCCAGGGTAGTGACGACATTTCCTCCGTGAAATGGTTTTTTCCCGGTTGCCATTTCATAGAGGACCACGCCAAACGAAAAAAGGTCGCTGCGAGGATCCAGTTCCTCGCTGCGGGCCTGTTCCGGAGACATATAAACCGCGGTTCCGGGAATTACACCCACCGCGGTGAGGGAATCCTCAACCGGCGTTTCTTCGCTGGTTGCCAGTCTCTCATCGCGCAGCAGTTTCGCCAGACCGAAATCGAGTACCTTAGTCTGTCCGTTCTTGGTGATGAAAATATTGGCGGGCTTTATATCACGATGAAGGATTCCCTTGGCGTGGGAGGCGGCCAAAGCCTCCGCGACCTGGATGGCAATGTCGAGCAACTGATCGATTTCGATTGGCTTGCCATGAATGCGTTGCTTGAGACTCTCTCCCTCCAGCTTCTCCATGACGATGAAGGGATGTCCATTGTGGTCTTCAACTTCGTGGATGGTGCAGATGGAGGGATGATTCAACTGCGACGCAGCACGGGCTTCCCGCTCGAAGCGCTCCATCGCCTTCTGATCGCCGGTCAAGTTCTCGGGAAGAAACTTCATCGCCACCCGGCGGCCGAGGCGGATGTCTTCCGCCTCGTAAACCACACCCATTCCGCCGCCACCCAGCTTACTGAGGATGCGATAGTGGGATATCGTCTGGCCGATCATGCCCTGGCCGCTGGTGGCGGGACCGTTCGTGGTCTGTCCGGTCATGGAGAGGCTACTTCTCTTTAGGCGGTTATGTTAGGCCGAGGCCGGAGTCTGGTCAACCTAAGATCGGGCTGCTTAATTTTGCAGATAAAAACCAGACGATGCCCCTACCCATTCCAGATTGCGGTTGTGGTCCACTCCCATCATCAGGCCTCGGCCCATGCGGACGATGGTCATTACCGGCAGCAGTTCATCGAGCCAGATGTACATGATGCGAACTTCCGCTTTAGTAGGGCCGGGCGGCGTTTCAATCACCGGCTCGAAGTTCAGACGCTCCTGCAGGATGTATTCGCTGCGCTTGTCTTTGGGGATTTCTGCAATGTCTTCCTTCCTGAGATTGATCATTACCCCCAGTCCGGCGAAGGAGAACAAGGGTTTGAGAATGTAATGATCCAGGTTATCGGGTACCTGCTTAACGCGATCCAGAAACTGGCTCTCGGGTACGCATTCGTGCTTAAGGAAGGGAAGAGAAAACTTGCTCATGCGGAAATACCAGTTGGGATGCCCCGCCCACTCGACTTGAAGGTTGTCGGTGAATTTGAAAGCCAGCTTAAGCTTTTTCCGCACCAGTTCGTCTACGATGGCGCGATTGTAAATCCGGTGAATGGGAGTGCGCCGGCCGTTGCTTTCGTAAAACAGGAATTCGCCAACCTTCCTGATCTCCGTTATCGCCACTGTCTTGATCCCGAGCAATTTTTCGGTCAGAAGGAAGTCGGGAAGAGTTTTCTGGTGAAGCGGATCGATCTCCATCAGGATCACGTTCTGCGGATCGTGATCGCCCACCACGGCACGGTGCAGCAACTTCTTATATGCGTCCCAATCCAGCCCCCCAAGCAGATATTCCAGGCCGGAGTCGAGACCATAAACTTCCATGTATACCTGCGAAAGCATCGCCTGATAAGCGTAGAGAGAAGGGAAGCCTTGTAACTCCACCAGCTTGGGCTGCAGTTTGCCGGCAGGGTCGCGCACCAGTCCAAAGTCCACCTGAATGAACATTGGATGAGGCGTCTCGTTAGGTACATTGAAATCCGGCGGGATGGCGTCGAACGAGGCTTTGCGGTATTCCAGTCCGTTGAGCTGCTGGATGAGTTCCCTGCCGTATTGCGTCATCTGGTCCAGCAGCGGCTTGGGGAAGAAACAAGGGGTTTCGCAGAGCCGGAACTTGATCGGGCTACCGCAACGCTCCTCCATCAGTTTGAGGAGCTTCTGGTATTTTTCCGGCGTGAAGTTCGCATTAAATTGTTGCCGAAGCGCAGGAATCATGAGTTGGACCCGCGTCCGAACCTTAGGACCTCAAGGCAGCACCCTAAGCTGTTCCATCCTGGTCAGGGTTCCAGCAAGAACTTTCCGTGCCGCATGATCTGGTTATCATCAGCCCAGATGTCGAAATTTCTGCCTACCACATCGATATGCGTGGCTGAATACCATTGCGCGCCAGTATGTTCGCCATAAGGATTGCCGAACGCAATGTGCACTCCGGGAAATTTTTCGTCCTGCAAAATCTGTCCGATAACGTCTTTCAACTCAATGTTGGTGCCGATGGCAAACTCGCCGACCCGGTCGCTGTTCTCGTCGGTATGGGTATACCGCCAGAAGTCGTCTTCGAGTTCGTGATTATTGGAGTGAGCTTCGGTGAGGCGATTGC
>CATPBY010000308.1 GCA_955652845.1 uncultured Terriglobales bacterium
AGTGCCGTGCTGCGCTGATTCCAATCCATTCCTCCACCATCGGATGACGCATGCCGCTGAGGCGAAGCAGAATCGCCCAGATCAGCCAGCCTGTCCAGAAATAGATTGCCATCGGAATCAGCGCCAGTATGGTCAGGCGCGAGACGGTTTTGTGCGCCCGGGGCGCCAGCGAGAAAACGATGTGTCCGCCATCGAGCTGGCCGCCGGGAAGAAGGTTCAGCGCAGTTGCGAACATCCCCACCCATGCCGCCATTGCGGTGGGATGCAGGCAAACCTGATCAAGAGGCAAATGCGCGATACTGCCGCTGAGTCCCGCTTTCACTAAGGCGCTATGTACAACTTTGAAGATGAGCGGAAATCCCGGCACAAAAGAGGAATCCGAAAGAACTGCCCCGCCGGTCATGGGCTTCGAAAGTCCCAAGGCGAGCATCAGCACTGGCAGCGCCACCAGAAATCCGGCGATTGGCCCGGCGATTCCGATGTCGAAGAGCACGGAGCGCGAGCGGATCGGCGAGCGAATTCGAATGAATGCTCCGAGCGTTCCAATCAGCGTCGGAAACGGAATAAAAAAGGGCAAGGTCGCCGCCACGCCATAGTGGCGACAGTAGAGATAATGTCCCATTTCGTGCGCCAGCAGAATGACCATTAATGCGAGAGAGAAGGGAACGCCCAGGACGAGATTTCCCTGCTCCAGAGCCCATCGCCACGGGAAGATAGGCAAGCTGTCCTCGCCCACATAAAGCGTTGGAAAATTATGCTGGAAGTTAAATTCCATGCGCGCGCCCACTACCAGGGTAGTTAGTACCGTAGCCAGAAAAAGAAAAAGGTGCAGCCAGTAGCGCTGCTTCATTGGAGGGACGACCAACACCTCTAACGGCCGGTAGTATTCGGTAGTTGAAGATAATGTGGGATTGAGTTCAGACATCTGGAAATCCGGCGGCGGGCTGTCTTTCGCGGCAGTTTCGATCACCTGACTATCGCGAACCTGCGTCACGCTAGTCGATTGACTGTAACTCCTTACCTGGTTTGAAACGCACGGCCTTACCCGGCGGGATGGAAACTTCAGCCCCGGTGCGAGGATTGCGTCCAATGCCAGTCTTACGCGGACGCACGTTGAAAACACCAAATCCGCGCAGTTCGATGCGATCACCCTTAGCGAGAGAGCGCTTCATACTCTCGAAGACGGTTTCCACGGCCAGTTCGGCTTTGGTCTTGGTAATCCCGGTCTTGTTGACCACTTCGTTGATGATATCGAGCTTGATCACGGGCGGCTCCCCAGCGGCGGAGTCACAACAAGTGCATCAAGTGATTGATGCTAAGGGAGATATCGGAGATTGTCAAACGGGCGGGCTGCCTTGCAGGAAGAACCATGGCCGAAACAATTATTTCCTGCTGTTTTCCCCTTCTTTGTACATGTACTTAATTGAAGGCTTGTAGATCATCAGGTTGGGTTGGCTGTTGCGATTAACTTTTAAGCAGGTCTTGTCATACCACTCGATGGTGCCGCGGATTTCCTCGCCATCCCGCAGCACGATCACCATGGGAGTTTTGGACTGCATCTGCTTCTGATAATAAAAATTTTCGGCGTTGGTCTGCTCCGGAGGGGCGGCCTTCCGGCCCGAGCCTCCACGGTCATTGCGGTCGTTGCGCTCATTCCGATCGTTGCGTTCCGGCCGATCACGGCGTTCCACTATCGACGGCTGGGCATGATGATGATCGTTGTGATTCAAAGATGGCCGGATCAGTTTGCGGTTAGCGAAGCCTTCCGCTTCAACGGGCCGCTCGGCTGGAAAAGAATCAATTGCATCTTTCATGGCATCACCCCGTTCGACACGCTTTTTTCGCGGGCCACAACACGGCGCTGCTGTGATTGTGGGTACTGAAGGTGTGAAATTCCACTTACCGTAGCACAGGAAGTGGAGGTCTGACAATGCTCAAGTTCCGCTGAAACAAGCGCTTACCAATCACAGCTTAACTGCTCTTTTCGAGCGCCGTAGCAAAAGCGTCGATTGAAAGCGAACGCAACAAATTGCGGCGCATCCCGCGCTCGACTTCATTCAGACGGTCCGCGGCGAAGGCGATCCAGGCGAAGTCACAAGATTCAGCAAACTTTCTCAATTCGATTCCGATATCTGTGTTCCGAATCAGTTCCGGAGTGCCGGAAGCCAGGAACATGAGATCCTGGAGCAATGAATATGTCGTGCGCAGCAGGCTTTCTGTCTTTTCCCGGCCTTCGGCTCCGGCGCGAAAGGTTTCAGTCACTTTGAACAGTTCACTGTGCTCGGTGCCACGCAGAGCTGATCTCAAAATGGTGAGAGCCTGGGAGCGGGCCGCAATGTAGGTTTCCAGGTCAAAATTGCAGGACCGTCCGACGGCGCCTTCAGAAATACGAGCCACCAGCGCGCGCTGTTTTGCGTCCCAGTCAGGTCGGCGCTTCGCCAGATATTTTTCAATCTCCTCGGCTGGCAGGGCAGCCAGCGCCACGGTCATGCAACGAGAGCGAATCGTGGGCAGCAGTTCACCCGAATTCTCGGTGAGTAGAAATATCGTCGCAAACTCCGGAGGCTCCTCCAGCACCTTGAGCAGGGAATTGGCGGCTTCTTTCATGAAAGCAGAATCAGTGAAGATATAGACTCGCTCCTTCGCATCCCCCGGACGGTAATAAATCGTCTCAATCACCCGCCGCACTTGGTCCACTTTGACCATCATCTGCGGCGGATCTGGCGGAATGACCAGCACGTCGGGATGGGTCTGCACAAACAGCCGGGTTTCCTTCCTGTCGGTCTCGCGCAAACTTTCACGGGCTTCGACCGCCTCATCGAAGCGGGCTCGCAAATCTTCCGACTGCGCTATACGCACGCAGTTGGAACACCTTTCACAAAAATCAGGCAGGCCATCGCTGTTGGTAGGGGAAAGGCAATTCAACGCTTTCGCCAGCATCAGCGCGAGGGTGTATTTTCCGGAACCGGCCGGACCCGCGAGAATTACTGCCTGCGGAAAGCGGCTGTGGGCGAGCATCTCCCGCAGGCGCTGCACAACATGGGAGTTGCCGTGAAAGTCGGAGAAACCCATCGGCGTTTTCACCGCAGAAACAGACTCAGACTCATATGAAATCGTTACCTATCAAATGGTACGGCTTGTGCCGGCATCATGTTAAGCGGTGTAATGCCGTGCGGATCCGATTTTCATGCGGAGAGAGGGATCCAACGTGCATCGCCTATGCAGTACGGCTCCCCCAATCATGCCGTTTTAGCTGCAAGTTTCAACCTCTGGCGAACTACTTCCACGATACGCGCATGAGTTTCTGCCGCTGTGCCGCGGGCATTCACCACCACCACCCTCTGCGGCTCGCGCGCGGCGATGGCCAGGTACGCAGTACGTACCCGGCCAAAGAAAGCCCGGCTTTCCTGCTCAAAGCGGTTCTCATCAGTCTTCCCGCGTCCGTTTCGATTCTTATTTCGATGGCGGGCGCGTTCCACACTGGCTGCGACCTCGGATTCCATCAGAATTGTCAGGTCCGGTTGCAGATCTCCGCATAGAATGCGATGCAGTTGACGCACGGGCGCGCTGCCCAGTTTGCGCCCGCCACCCTGGTAAGCCTCGGTGGAGTCAGTGAAGCGGTCGCACAGGACTATTGTGCTTTCGGCGAGTGCTGGATGAATGACCTCCGCAATGTGTTGGGCGCGAGAGGCGAACATCAAAGCCAGCTCAGCCATCGGCGAAAGATTGGAAGTCGCAGTGTCGAGCAAAACCCGGCGAATTTTTTCTCCGATGGCGGTTCCACCTGGTTCGCGCGTCACCAGCACAGAAAAGCCACGGGCGCGGAGCACGTCGGCCAGCTTTACCAGTTGCGTACTTTTGCCGCATCCGTCCAACCCTTCCATGGTAATGAATTTTCCGCGATGCGCCGGAGAGGACACGCCGGAATAATAGCAGAGCCAGAATCAGGCCCTTGGCACCCGCCATGTAATACTTGCGAGGATCCTCCGCAGTCTTTTCGTATGCCACGGCCAGATGTTTCATGCGGAGCGAAACCTCGCGTATAACGACTTGAACCGCTTAAGCGGATGTTCTGCTGCTACATTAGCAGCGCTTAGTGTCTCGTATTTCTGAGGCGGTTCACGTTCTGCTATATTCACTCCCCTTGACGGTTCTCAATTAAAGCGAGCATTTCCAAGGAGCGTGTTCATGCGTGGTCCCGTCCGCCTGGTGTCCGGTGTGGTCTATATTCTTATAGCCCTGTTCTCTCCGCTGCGTGCGGCGAACCCTCCTCATATCATTGTGTCGCAGGACGCTACCCAGGCTCCCCGCAAAATCTTTCACACCCGAATGACGATTCCAGCCGATCCTGGCACGCTCACGCTTTACTATCCCAAGTGGATTCCAGGGGAGCACGGTCC
>CATPBY010000309.1 GCA_955652845.1 uncultured Terriglobales bacterium
AAACTACGATCGACTACCTTCCTGGCCTCACTCCGGAGGAGAACCGCGCCAAGCTGATCAAGACCAGCTACAAGGATATCCTTCTGAACTACGTCAAAGTGCATCCCGATGTGGTCAAGGTTTTCCAGACCGCGCCCCACGATCTATACGGCGTGGGTGTCGATGCCGTCTCAGCCTATGAGTGTGGCAGATATGGCTATCCCGGCTTTAAGGGCATCACCCTGCCCCCGCACCCTCATGAGGAGAACAACGAAGAGGACGAGCCTTATATCTTCCATTTCCCCGACGGCAATGCTTCCATCGCAAGAATGTTGGTGCGCTCGCTGGTGCCCGGCGTCCTTCCCGGTTACACTATGGAAGACATCGTCACCGCGCGGGCGAACTACGCTCGGCTCGACGATCCTGCCTCTCGAGTTCGCATTCGCTTGAACAGCACTGCGGTGCGGGCGAAGCATGTCGGTGATGCCGCAGCGGCCAAGGAAGTGGAAGTCACTTATGTTCGTGGTGGACAGGCTCACCGTGTGCGCGCAGCCAACTGCGTGCTCGCTTGCTATAACATGGTCATCCCTTACCTGTGCCCCGAGATGTCGGAGAAACAAAAGGAAGCTCTGTCCTACTGCGTCAAGATCCCTCTGGTTTACACCAATGTTCAGATCAGCAACTGGAAATCATTTCAGAAGCTGGGGATCATGGGAATCTACGCGCCGGGAGCATACTTCAGCAATGTGACGTTGGATTTTCCAGTCTCCATGGGCGACTATGGCTTCCCCAGTTCTCCCGAGGAATCTTGCCTGTTGCATCTGCTTCGGACTCCTTGCAAGCCCGGGCTGCCCTGCAAAGATCAATATCGAGCCGGGCGCTATGAACTGGTCAGCACAACATTCGAAACCTTCGAACGCAATGTTCGCGATCAGCTTGGTCGGGTTCTCTCCACCGGTGGCTTCGATCCCGCTCGTGACATTCAAGCTATCACCGTGAACCGCTGGCCTCACGGATACGCCTATGAGTACAACTCGCTCTTTGAACCTCTCGACCGGCCCGCCTCTGAGCGCCCTTGCGTGATCGGCCGCCAGCCATTCGGCCGTATCCACGTTGCCAATTCCGACGCCGATGGCCACGCCTACACCAACATTGCCATTGACCAGGGCTATCGAGCTGTATCGGAAATCGTGGGCAACCTGAAAAAAGAAGCTCCGAAGGCGTAGGACTTCCATGAACAGCGACAAAGCCAATCACGCCCGCGATCGCGAACTCGGGATGCGCCGCGCTATCACGCGCAGGGATTTTCTGGATGGAATTGCCGTGGGAGCCGGCGGCGCCCTGGCTAGTGTGTGGCTGCCAGGTCTCACTTTCGCGGCCGAGAGCGCACACTTTGCCCAAGACGCGCCCGGATACAATCCACCCGCACTCACCGGCATGCGCGGCAGTCATCCGGGAGCATTTGAGGTCGCGCACGCCCTTCGTGATGGCAACTTTTGGGAAACTGCTGGCAAACCGATCGACACGCACGAGACTTACGATCTCATTGTCGTCGGCGCAGGCATGAGCGGACTCGCCGCCGCTTACTTCTATCGTAAGCAAGCTGGACCGTCGGCCCGCATCCTTATTCTCGATAATCACGACGACTTCGGCGGTCACGCGAAGCGCAACGAGTTTCGTCCCGGCGGCCGTCTACTTCTCGCCAACGGCGGAACTGTCGCTATCGAATCGCCTTTCCCTTACAGCAAGGAAGCGCGCGGTCTGCTCACCGAACTTGGCATCGATCCTCCCGCGCTGGAAAAGAAGTGCATGGACCGCGATGTCTATCGCGGTCTGGAGTCCAGTTATTTTTTCGACAAAGAAACGTTCGGTGTCGACCGCCTTGTCGCTGGTTTTCCCGGTGGCTCCTACGGCTTGCAGGCTGCCGAAGGAAAAAAGGCATGGCCTGAATTCCTGGCCAAAACACCGTTCTCGGCCGCGATCCAGCGCGACATCGCTCGCATTCAGGAAGAGAAAGTTGACTACATGCCCGGCGTGCCCCAGGCGGAAAAGAAAGCCCGCCTCTGCCACATGAGCTACAAGGACTTTCTCCTGAACGTCGCCAAGGCCCACCCCGATGTGATCCCCTTCTACCAGACACGTACCCACGGACTGTACGGCATCGGAATCGATGCTGTGCCCGCACTCGATTGCTGGGCGGTGAACTTTCCTGGCTTCCAGGGGTTGGATCTCGATCGTGTCCCATCGCAGGGTCTCACATTCACTGCGCTGGGCGAAGTCACACCGCAAGAGCGCTATCACTTTCACTTCCCCGACGGCAATGCTTCCATCGCCCGGATGCTGGTGCGGTCGTTAATTCTGTCGTCCGTTCCCGGCAACACCGCCGAGGACATCATCACAGCCAAAGTGGATTACTCTCGTCTCGACGGCAATGGTTCGCCAGTCCGCATGCGCCTGAGCAGCACAGCGGTGGGAGTGCGGCACGTAGGTGATCCTGCTTCCGCCAAAGAAGTGGAGGTCACCTACGCTCGTGAGAACAAGGCTTACACAGTGCGTGGCAAAGGTGTTGTCCTCGCCTGCTGGAACATGGTCATCCCTTACCTGTGCGAGGAACTCTCGGCGAAACAGAAAACGGCGCTGCGCTACGGGGTGAAAGTGCCACTCGTTTATACGGTGATCGCTATCAAGAACTGGACCTCTTTTCATAAGCTGGGCATTCGCGGCGCCTCCTGCCCCGGCATGTACCACTCGTCAGTCAATCTCGATCAGCCCGTGAACATCGGCGACTACAAATGTTCGCATTTGCCCGATGAGCCGATCCTGGTGCGCATGCTACGTACCCCCTGCCAGCCCGGCTTGTCCGCCCGCGATCAGCAGCGCGCCGGACACTACGAATTGCTGGCCACTCCCTTTGAAACGCTTGAGCGAAATATCCGCGACCAGCTTGCCCGAGTTCTTGGCGGAGGTGGCTTCGACCCAGCTCGCGACATCGAGGCCATTACAGTCAACCGCTGGCCCCACGGATATGCCTACGAGTACAACCCGCTGTGGGATCCGGATTGGCCCCAAGGCCAGCGTCCATGCGATATCGCGCGCCAGCGTCTTGGAAGGATTACGATTGCCAATTCCGATGCTGCCGCCGCCGCTTACACCGACCAGGCCATCGATCAAGGCTACCGGGCCGTGCAAGAACTGTTGTCGTTGAGCTGACAATCGACCACGCCGTGAAAGCCGCATGACCGCGAAGTCGCCTTTTTCTCTTTGCGAGGAATTCAACGTCAAGAGGCTGCTGCAAGTACTGGAGCGCATTGGA
>CATPBY010000310.1 GCA_955652845.1 uncultured Terriglobales bacterium
CACAACAAGCATCCGGAAGGGACGACCGACCGCTCGATGCGGAATTTGATTTACCCGTTGAACTGGCAGGAGTTGTTTGATTACGTCGGCTTCCCTGCTTTCCTGAAGCCTTACTCGGGAGGTGGTTGGAAGCATGTCTACCACGTGCATTCGCCTGAGGAGTTTTTCCAGAACTACAACCAGACCGGCGATTTGTGCATGACGCTTCAACACGGAGTTGAGTTCAAGGAATATTTCCGTTGTTATGTGGTGGGGCAGGAGAAAGTCCGCATCATGCACTATGACCCCAGGGCGCCGTTTCATGAGCGCTATGTGAAGAATCCCCCGTCGACCGATGCAAAGTTATACGAGCGCGTTGAAAAAGATGCTCAAACGTTGTGCCGGGCGCTGGGATACGACCTGAATACCGTCGAGTTTGCAGTCGAAGACGGCATTCCCTACGCCATTGATTTCATGAATCCGGCGCCGGACGCGGAGATCACTTCGGTGGGTCGTGAGAATTTCGATTGGGTTGTAAACGCCGTTGCGGAACTGGCGGTCAAGAAGGCGGTCAGCGATGAGAACCCGGCGAGGGAGCTGCGCTGGGCGGCTTTTCTGGCAGGCGAGAAGCCGGCTGAAATACCAACTGCCAAGCCGGTCGCGAAGAAGAAAGCGAGAGCCTAGGGCACGCCTATGGACGAGCTAACCAAGAACCGTTTTCTATGGGGCGTCCTCCTTGCTTGGCCTCCCCGTGGTTTTGGGGCTGATGAATGCGTTCCGAGAGTATCGACGCGGCAGGCCATAGAACTCGGGGCCTGTAGCTGGGGGCTTCACCGAAGCCTTTTTTGCTTTCGGCGTCGTCATTGCCTTTGCGTTTGAGGTGCGATTGTCCTGCTACTCCGCACATTTTCCTCAGGCAATGTGTCCCGCAACTTGTTCTACGTGGTCTCCATCTTTATGAGCGCATTGATGATTTCGCTCCTTGGCCTTCTCTTGTGGTTTCTATTCTTCTGGCTGCCCCGCGCCTCTGGCGCGCACTGACAGGGAGTTCGCTTAACGCCCGCCTCGCCCAAAAGCCTTCGGATAGAACGCCGCCGTTGTTATACTGTGTCGGCTTGGAGAGCCGGATACTGCGCGTCAAGACCGAAGCATCCAGGCTTCCACAAAGCGCTTAACATGCCGCCAACCTTCACTATCGGGATCGAAGAGGAATACCAGACGGTCGATCCGGTTACGCGGGACCTGCGCTCCCACATTCACGCTGAGATCATCGAGAAGGGCAAACTCATCCTCCAGGAGCGCGTCAAATCCGAGATGCACCAGTCGGTGGTCGAAGTGGGAACCTCGGTTTGCGGCAATATTAAAGAAGCAAAGATTGAAGTGAAGAAGCTGCGTCGCGACATGGTGGCCCTCGCCCGCGAAAACGGGCTCAGACTCGCGTCGGTGGCCACCCATCCTTTTGCCGACTGGCGCGCCCAGGAAATCTACCCTGACGAGCGCTACAAGAACATCGTGGAAGACATGCAACTGGTGGCGCGCGCCAACCTGATCTTCGGCCTGCATGTACATATCGGCGTGGAAGACCGGGAAACCGCCATCCACCTTATGAATCATGCCCGCTACTTTCTGCCCCATATTCTCGCGCTTTCGACCAATTCGCCGTTCTGGCTGGGCATGAACACGGGGCTGAAGTCGTATCGCTGCAAGGTGTTCGACAAGTTCCCCCGCACCAACATTCCGGATTATTTCCCCAGCTGGGGCGAATACGAGAACTTCATAAAGTTACTGATCAAGACCAACTGCATCGACAACGCTAAAAAGATCTGGTGGGATATCCGTCCGCATCCATTCTTTAATACGCTGGAATTTCGCGTATGTGATATTCCCATGCGGGTGGATGAAACCATTGCGCTCGCAGCTCTCATCCAGGCCACCATTGCCAAGCTTTACAAGCTTTACTCCGCCAACCAGGGATTCCGTCTCTACCGCCGTGCCCTGATCATGGAGAACAAGTGGCGCGCCTCGCGCTATGGTCTTAATGGAAAGCTGATTGATTTCGGCAAGCAAACGGAAGTTCCGGTGCGCGACCTGATTGACGAGTACCTGCAGTTTGTGGACGACGTAGTAGACGAATTAGACTCGCGTGAGGAACTGAATTACATCCGTGAGATTATGAAGATGGGAAGCGGCGCCGACCGCCAGCTGCGCGTCTTTGAAGAAACCGGCGATTTGAAAAAAGTGGTGGATTACATCATCGCAGAGACGGAGGTTGGCCTGGCGGAGACGGGTGCCCCGGCTTCCGCTAGAAAAGTAGGGTAATGAACGTTCCTGTGGGTCAAGCCAACCAGCTGTTAAGCAAGCTCCAATTTGATCCTGAACTCACTCCCGGCGCACGTAACGCCGTGCAGGTATGCCTGCGTATCCAGCCGGGCGAGAAGGTCACGATCATCACCGACGAGGCGACGAAAGAAATCGCCGCCAGCATTGTTCATGAGGTCGAAACCCTGGGTGCTCCGTCGCGTGTGTGGATACTCGAAGATCTGGCTCCGCGGCCTCTGATCAATCTTCCGCCCGAAATTGTTGAAGATCTGGAAATGGCCCACGTCAGTATTTTCGCGGTTCAGGCTCAAAATAATGAGCTGCATTCCCGCATGCAGATGACCGCCGTGGTCAATCGTCGCAAGATTCGTCATGCTCACATGGTGAACATTAATCATCAGATCATGGTCGAAGGCATGCGAGCCGACTTTCTTAAAGTGGACCGCATCAGCACCAAAGTTGTCGAGACAGTGCGGCGCGCGAAACAAATCCGGGCGAAAACCGCCGCCGGAACCGATCTGATTGCCAATCTGAATCCGAGCTATCACTGGATCAAGACCAGCGGCATCATCAGCCCCGACAAGTGGGGCAACCTGCCGGGTGGAGAAGTGTTCACCACCCCGGGCGAGGTCAATGGGACATTCGTCATTGACGGCGTGGTGGGCGACTGGCTTTGTGCCAAGTTCGGCAGCGTGCGAGAAAATCCGCTCACCATTCGCATGAAGAACAATCGCCTCACCGAAGCTCACTCCAATAATCACGAACTCGAAGACGACTTCTGGCGGTATACCCATACCGACGAGAACAGCGACCGGGTCGGCGAGTTTGCCATCGGCACCAACATCGAGTTGAAAGACGTTATCGGACAGATTTTGCAGGACGAAAAATTTCCCGGAGTACACATTGCGTTCGGCAATCCTTAAGGCGAACATACTGGCGCGCAATGGTATTCCGCCACCCATATCGATGTTGTAGGCAGAAATTTCGACATCTGGGCTGATGATAACCAGATCATGCGGCACGGAAAGTTCTTGCTGGAACCCTGACCAGGATGGAACAGCTTAGGGTGCTGCCTTGAGGTCCTAAGGTTCGGACGCGGGTCCAACTC
>CATPBY010000311.1 GCA_955652845.1 uncultured Terriglobales bacterium
CTGTAGCTATGACAGCTGCGGCTGTCTCCCTGAGCGATCCGGATCGACCCGCTCTGGATACGAAAGACCCCGTCCGCCAGCCGGTTACATCGCCCTCAGCTTTGGCGTCCGCCACTGCGCCGCAAGCTCACGGAATATGTCTATCGAAGTGCTCCGCCTTCCTGAGGATCTAAAGCTTATTTTGGGGCATCTGCGGTCGCGCGGCACGGAGCGTCCGTGCCACCCAATCCGCGTGCGGCAGTCCGCTCGCGGTGATTGCACTGATTTCTCGTTCGATATCGTATTCGACCCTGCGGATCTTCGGCGTGCCATTGTTAATAAGCAAATACGAAGCGCGGGGATCGCCGTCAAAGGATTGGCCGACGCTCCCAGTGTTGATCACCGTTAACCCGGCCACGTCGCGCACGAATGGCTGGTGAATGTGGCCGTAGACGGCGATCGCCTGTCCGAGCGGCAAATACGTTGATTCGAGTTCCGAATTACTTGCGCCCGCGAGCGGCGAGTGCCAGGCGCTTGCGGGACTGGCGTGCACCAGTGCGATCGGAAGATGAATGACAACGCGCGGTAGAGCGCCCAGCCATGCGATTCGCTCTTCGCCCAAAACGGCGCGCGTGAACTCCGTCATCTCGCGTACTGCGTCCCATAGTGACTGCGGAGCGGGAGACTGATCTGCAAATTCTTCCAGAGTTTCGGGTCTTACAACGGATTCTTCCGTGTTGCCCAAGACGCCACGCCAGCCCTGATCGCGAACGCGATCCACCACCTCCGCGGGACTCGATCCGCCGCCCACAAGGTCGCCTCCATGCAGGACTACATCAGGTGACGTCTGGCGCAAATCGGCAAGCACGGCCTGGAACGCCGTCAGGTTATCGTGAATATCGGAGACAATCGCAATCCGCATCAGCGCATCATTCCACTGATCTCAGGTTAACCCGCCAGTTGCCGCCGTTGCCCTGTTCTTCCGCAGAAAATCGGCACGCATCTCGATAGCCGTGGAGCCGAGTCTACACCAGGCTGCCGTTCGCGCCCGACCATCTGGTTCGTTGACTTGCTTCGTTTCTGCGACGTAAGATTCGCGCCAGTGATCCTAACCATACGGCGTGCCCAACCCGAAGACGCCGGCGTGTGCGGCGGCATCTGCTACGAAGCCTTCCGGAAGATTTCGACTGACCACGCTTTTCCTCCTGACTTTCCTTCGGCTGAGGCTCCTAAACGGGTGCTGTCAATGATGTTCGGGCATCCCGGTTTTTATTGCGTGGTGGCCGAGTCGGACGGGCAGATCGTCGGCAGCAACTGCCTCGACGAGCGATCAGCCATTGCTGGGGTCGGTCCGATTACCATCGATCCGGGCGCGCAGAACCAGGGCATCGGGCGCGCGCTGATGGAGGCAGTCATCAGCCGCGCTGAGCAGCGTGGTTCCCCCGGCGTCCGTCTGTTGCAGGCAGCCTTTCACAACCGGTCCCTGTCGCTCTACACCAAGTTAGGGTTTGACACCCGCGAACCGATATCCACCATGCAAGGTCCGCCTATCAAGCGCCCGACACCAGGCTACAGCGTCCGCCAAGGACGGGCTTCCGATCTCGACATGTGCAACCGGCTCTGCCGCGTGGTACATGGTCATGATCGCAGCGGCGAGCTTCGGGACGCTATCGAACAGGGTACCGCCATGGTTGCGGAGCGGGATGCCGGAATCGTAGCTTATGCGACCGCCATGGGATTTTTTGGCCACGCCGTGGCCGAAAACAATGTGGCCTTGCAGGCCCTCATCGCGAGCGCCGACAGTTTCTTGGGATCAGGAATTCTGGTCCCCACCCGCAATGCCGCACTTTTCCGCTGGTGTCTCGAACATGGCCTTCGCGTGGTGCAGCCGATGACGCTCATGACCCTTGGCCTCTACAATGAACCCGCGGGAGCATATCTTCCGTCGATACTGAACTAAAACGTTGCCGAGTATTTGTCGTCCTATCGGATTGACGTGCCGTGCCGCCACACCTACCATTTCCGCCAGGATTATTCGAGCACTGTCGAAAACCTTACAGGGAAATCAGCGGCGGCACAGGGTCTGCTAGAGGTGTTTCTGCCACATTGAGACCATTTGGAAGGAGGCACTATGATTCGAGACCGGGCACTGAAAATTATGCTGGTGTTGGTGGGATTGCTTTTCTCGGCTCTAGTTTATCCCTTGACGATATTTCTGCGGCAGGAGCCTGCTCTCGCAATGATGCTTAGCCTTTACGTTACCCTCGGAATTTTCCTGCTGCTGGCAGCGCGTAACCCGCCTGCGAACCGTAGCCTGATCGCCTTCACCGCATGGTCGAGCTTCGCTCATGCCGCGGTTATGGGGGTGCAGGTATTGCTCAACCTGATCTCACGCGGAGAACTGGGGGGCGTGGCTGCGCTCATCGTCATCGGCGTAACCCTGATTGCGCTGTCTCCGGCAAAGCTTTCAGAAGTGCAGGTATCTCCTGCATAGGCTCGCCTAAAGATTGGGGAATCGGGCAGGCTCACTTGAACTGTCCGTCACACGCTGGAGGCTGGCAAATCTAAGCGGCTGGCGTCGCCTGATCTTTCTTCGCAAGAAAGCGCTCGATAAACGTCGTGTCCACTTTTCCCGCGCGAAAATCCGGATCGGCCAGAATCCTGCGGTGCAATGGAATGGTTGTATAAATGCCCTCGACAATAAACATCTCGAGAGCCCGGGCCATGCGGGAGATCGCCTCTGACCGGTCCTTGCCGCGCACGATGAGTTTGGCAATCAGCGAGTCGTAATAGGGCGGGATGATCCCTTCGGCATAGGCGGCAGTGTCGATGCGCACCCCGGTGCCGCCGGGTGGATGAAAGGCAGTGATCTTCCCTGCCGACGGAGTGAATTTCTCCGGATGCTCGGCATTGATGCGGCACTCAATGGCGTGGCCGCGACGCACGATCGGGCCTTGCAAAACATTTTCCATACGCTCACCGGCAGCCAGCAGTATCTGGCTCTTCACCAGATCTACATCGGTGACCATCTCGGTGACCGGATGTTCCACCTGAATGCGGGTATTCATCTCGATGAAATACATCCGGCGGTCTTCATCCATCAGAAATTCAATGGTGCCGGCATTCACATAACCGATATCGGAAAGCGTCCGGCAAAGAATCTGTCCGATTTCCTCGCGAAGTTCAGGCGTCACTTCAGTAGAGGGCGATTCTTCCAGCAGCTTTTGGTGGCGGCGCTGAATGGAACACTCGCGCTCGCCGAGGCTTACCACGCTGCCGTATTGATCAGCGAGGATTTGAAACTCGATATGCCGCGGCCGCTCGATGAACTTCTCCATGTACAAGTCACCGTTGCCAATAGCAGCGGCAGCCTCCGATTGCGCCGCCATGTAGAGGCCAGGGAGTTCTGCTTCATTGCGTACAATGCGCATGCCGCGACCGCCGCCGCCGGCGGAAGCTTTGATGATCACCGGAAAGCCAACCTGGCGCGCCCATTCCACGGCCTCACCATCATTCGCGAGAATGCCTTCGGACCCCGGCAGAATAGGCACTCCAGCCTTTTTCATGGTGGCCCGCGCTTTTTCTTTTTCACCCATCAGTCGGGTAATTTCTGGCGGTGGACCGATGAATTTTATATTGCAGGCCTCGGAAACTTCGGCAAAGTTGGCATTCTCTGCCAGCAATCCGTAACCGGGGTGGATGGCATCTACGTTGGCAATTTCCGCCGCGCTGATGACCGCAGGGATGTTGAGATAACTCAGCGCCAGTTGCGGCGGACCTATGCAGATGGCCTCATCGGCAAAGCGCACGGGCAGCGAATTACGGTCCGCCTCGCTGTAAATGGCCACAGTGCGGATGCCCAGCTCTTTGCAGGCACAAATCCCCCGCAGGGCGATTTCGCCACGATTCGCGATCAGGATTTTTTTGAACATGCGCTAAATAAGTGTGGCCAAAAAATGTGGGGACAACCGCCCTCAACTGCCCGGCGGAGCCACGCTCCGCTGTTGCCATCCTGACAGAACGCTGTCGAGCGTTGCTCGACTGGATAGCCGAGGGCGGCTGTCCCTACGCCGATTATTTCTTTGGCCGGATAGAGAACAGTTCCTGACCATACTCGATTGGCTGGCCATTGTTCACAAGTTTTTTCACCAGCTCGCCAGCAACATCAGACTCAATCTCATTCATCAGCTTCATGGCTTCGACAATGCAGAGGATCTGCCCCACTTCTACGCTGTCTCCCGCCTTCACAAAGGGCGGCGATCCCGGCGAGGGTGATTCGTAGTACGTACCAACGATCGGCGATTTCACCAGGTGCAAGCCCTCCTCGGAAGCCGGCGGCGCCTCCTTGGCATGGGCCGCAGGAGTGGCAGACGGACCGGGGGCGGCGGAGACTGCGCCAACCTCTGGGGTTGCTACAGGCGTGCCATGCACCGCAATGAAGCGGGTATCATGCCCGGACTGGGCCGGTTCGGCAGCGCGCTTGATGCGCACTTTCACATCGCCGCGTTCCAACTCGAACTCCGCGATGTCCTTCTCAATTAAGAACTCGATGAGTTCCTTTAGTTCTTTTTGGTTCATCGTGCGGTGGGACTAGTTTGCTGCTTCTCGTGCCGGCCTGCAAAGCACGGCAACTGCAGGACATCACACCCGGGAAAACTTCAGACTGCAATAAGCTTTTTGCTGGAAGGCGTTAACAATTCGCACCCGGCTTCGTTGACCACAACCATATCCTCAATTCGTACACCCCATTTTCCCGTGATGTAAACGCCAGGTTCGATCGTAATTACCATTCCCGGTTGGAAGAGTTCGGGCTGGCCAGCCGCCAGACGGGGCGCCTCGTGAATCTCCAGCCCCACGCCGTGTCCCGTAGAATGGGTAAAGTGCTTAGCTAAACTTTTATTATGCAATAACTTACGGGCGGTTTTATCGGCTTCGCTCACTCTTACTCCGGGCTTTACTGCGTCGAGGGCGGCCTGCTGCGCATCTCGCACCGCCTGATAGACTCGCCGGGCCTCGACTGTGGGGCGTCCCACGTGCACGGTGCGGGTCATGTCAGAACAATAGCCAGAGAGTATAACACCGAAGTCGCAGACCAGGAATGAACGACCCGGAACGGCAGCGCCGGTGGCCCGGGCATGCGGCAACGCCGAGCGTTCCCCGGAGGCAATAATTGTCGGGAAGGACATCGCCGAGGCACCCGCCTTCCGCGCTTCGTACTCCATTTCCGCTGCTACCTCGCACTCGCGAATACCGGGACGCATGACTTGCAGGGCGCGATCAAACAGACGAATGCCTAAAGTCGCTGCCGATCGAAGCAGCTGAATCTCGTCGGCGTCCTTCACCATGCGAGCCTGTTCGATCAGTGGTGGCGCTTCTTTCAGACTGAAATCAGATGGCAGCATGTCTGAAAGGCGTCTTCGCTGGGCTACGGTCAAGTGCTCCGCTTCAATCCCTACCCGGTAACGCGTTTTGCGACCCAAAGGTTTTCGATTCGCTTTCAGCCATTCCCCAACCGCCACCAGAGGAGCCTTGCTGCCGGCGACGATTTGGGTTCCTCGCACCTCATGGCGGGCCTGCGCCGTGTATCGTCCATCGGTAAAAAACACAGACCGCGATTCGCTGAATAAGAGAACGGCAGCGCTGCCGGAAAAGCCGCAAAGGTAACGTATGTTGGGCAAATGAGTGATGAGCAAAAGATCCAAATGCTGGCGTGAAAGACAGGCTTGTAGACGCCGCTGCCGTCCTTGATAGTCCATTGAGGAAAGTTTAGCAGGCTGTCGCGGAGGGTCGCCGGCTTACGACAGTGCTATAAAAACCGAACCGCCGGGTCCTGACAGGTTCTTCAGGAATCCGGCGGGGTCTTACTGCTAACTTGCTGCCAGCGCTTCGACTAGGTCTGAATGATCCTTGGAGTGATAAAGAAGATCAGTTCCTGGTTCGAGGTGCTGACAGTCTGATGTTTGAACAGGTTGCCCAGATACGGGATGTTGCCCAGCAACGGGACTTGAGCAATGTTGACCGAGTTTTGAGTCTGAATCACGCCGCCGATGACCACCGTACCGCCATCTGTGACCAGCACCTGCGTGGTCGCTTGTTGCGTGATCAATGTGGGGTTGCCCTGAACAGTGCGGCCAAAGTCCGGCGTGGTGTTCTCCACATCCACGTTCAGGAAGATTGTATTTTCCGATGTGATCTGCGGAATCACCGTCAGCCGCAGGAATGCATCGACGTAGGTAACGGTGGGAGGACCACCCAACTGCGCCTGCGTCACGATCGGAACTCGGACGCCCTGTCGAACCAGCGCCTGAATGTTGTTCTGGGTGACCACCCGCGGACGGGAGAGGATTTTTAAAAGCCCGCGCGATTCGGCCGCAGTCAGCACCGCATCGATGCGCACGTTGTTGCTGAAGTTAACGAAGGTCAACCCGCTGGTGGGTGCTGCAACCGGCAGATTGGAGAACAACGGAATCTGAGTTCCGGCCGTGGTGCCTGATCCGCCAACCGTGATGAAAGTTGGATTCAAGCCATTTACCTGGGTGGGAGTAGTACCGACGCTCGAAGCACCTCCAACCGCCGAGTGCCCGTTACCCCAACCAAAACCAAGCTGCGTTCCCAGATCGCGCGCGAAGCTGCGGGTGGCAGCCACCACGCGAGCTTCAATTTCAACCTCCTGAGTCTTGCGGTCAAGTTGCGTCAGCAAGCGGTCGATTCCCGGCATCACCGTGGGAATATCCGAATTAATGAGGGCGTTGGTGCGATCATCGGCGATCACATCGCCGCGCTGAGTGAGAAATTTCTTGACTGTCGGCACTACATCCTTGGAGTGCGCATAGCTCAGGAACCGGGTGACCGTCTGCTTGTCTACGGCCATCGCCTCGGCTTCCTGCTCGGCGCGCCGGGACTCTGCTTCCTTGCGCATCGTATCGACAGTAGCGACGCGCAGAACGTTGCCTTCAAGCTGCCGTCCCAGGTCGTTGTTCTTTAACACGATATCGAGCGCCTGGTCCCACGGCACGTCGTCCAGGACGATGGTAAGCGTGCCTTTGACATTGGGATCGAGTACCACGTTCAATCCGCTGATCTCGTGGATGAGGCGGAAGAAATCTTTCAGGTCTACATCTTTGAGATTTACCGAAATCGGCTCACCCGTGTATTTGGGGCCGCTGACCGGGGCCTGTTGCTGGGCCTGCGCTTTCTGCTCGGCGGCCATATTCACCGCGGGTTGGGCAGCATTGCCTGCCGGTTGGGCTGCGTTTCCCGCCGCCACCTGGGACTGCATGGCTGCGCTGGGTTGAGGCAACAGGTTGCCATCCGGTTTTTCTGAAAACTTTTCAGCTGCAACTTGCGCCCTGGCCGAAGGCTCTATCGCCGCAGGCTTCGCCGCTGCGACGGTGGAACTGTCACCGTCTTTGGCCTGATAAGAAGGTTCGACGAACACAAAGTCAGTAGCGGAGGAAGAGGATGCAGCCGGCCTGGTTTCCGCGCCCACGACTGGCATGCGATTGGCTGCGAGCTCTTTGTTGATTTTATCTTTATCGGTGTTGGTTTTATCAATGCTGGTTTTATCAGCGGCGGCGGGCATCACAACTTCAGCCGCTGCTGAATTATGAGTTGCAGGCTTCGAATTCGCCTTGGCGGCGTCCGTTCCGGAGTGCACCTTCAGAACCAATGTACTGCCGGCGCCGGGGACGAGGTCGTAGCGGCAGGCACGTTCCAGGTCAATGACCAGCCGCGTCATAGGCGGCGTGCGGCGGTTCATGCCGACGCGCACGTCCTTCACGCCATTGCTGTCAACATTGATCTGGCTTTGGGGAGTAGCCGTCACCGTGTTGGGCAGATCGACCACCAGCCGAGGCGGACGATCGAGTGTGCTCATTTGGGGAGTGACATGTCCGCGGGAGGTAATTTCCACGCTGATTCCGTCAACTCCGCGGACCACGTTCACTCTCTGCAATGCGGCGCTTTTCGCCGCCGCCGTGCCCGTGCTCTGCGTCTCAGCCGCGGCTGCAATCATTCCCAGAATCAGCAGCGGTAGAAAAACTCCCAGCAGTTGCTTTCGCATTTCGCTTTCTCCCCACGGGTTGCGCTTCGGCTCGCCGTGATCTTTCTCTCAGAATTCGTTGCCCCAACCGTAATTACACCAGCCGGTTTTCCAGCTACACTGCCGGCGTCGTAATTTTCTTGGTCACTTCGCGGGTAAATGACTTACCCAGCTTGTCCTGAAACGTCTCTTTGAAAATGATGGAGTCGCCCGTAATTTTCACTACGTATCCATTGAAGACGGGATCGTTCTCGTGCAGAAAATATGCTTTGTCCAGGGCATTGACTACAACAGCGATCATGCCCGTATCCGACTTCACCACGCCCTTGAGGTTGACCTGGTCAATGGCCAGGCAGCGCTTGCCGCCGGTGCTGCAGCCTGAACCTAACATGCTGCGATTCACCACCGGGCTCACAAAGGGATCGCGCCGTCCGGTTAAGTTGATCTTTTTGGCTTCCTCTTTTTTGCCCGCCGCGGGTTTTTCCTGGTCAGCCACCGCGACCCGCTCCTTGGGTTGCGAC
>CATPBY010000312.1 GCA_955652845.1 uncultured Terriglobales bacterium
GGAAATCGCACGCCGGGTGCGCAATGGCGGTACCAACGAGCACGCCATCCAGCAGTGGTTCATGGAAGCCTTCAAGCGCGAGAACCTGGTCACTGATGATGATCCGGTGGTGGCGGTGAACGCCAACAGCGGCAACCCGCATTACGGTCCGCGTGCGGAGAGTTCCAAACCCATTCACGAAGGGGATTTCGTTCTGCTCGACGTCTGGGCCAAGAAAAACACACCCGGCGCTGTTTACTATGACATTACCTGGACGGGCTTTATTGGAAAAGCGCCCTCCGACCGCATGCGCGAAGTTTTCCGGGTGGTAAGCGAGGCGCGCGACTTAGGCGTCAAGACGGTGAAGGAAGCGGTTGCGGCTGGACGTCCGGTTGCCGGTTGGGAAGTGGATCGCGCCGCGCGCGCTCATATCAACAGCAAAGGCTTTGGAGAAAATTTCATTCATCGCACCGGGCACTCTATCGGCACTGAGGTCCACGCGAACGGCGCCAACATGGACGACCTCGAAATTCACGACGAGCGTCGCATCCTGCCCAACTCCTGTTTTTCGATCGAGCCGGGCATTTATTTTCCCGACTTCGGCGTGCGCAGCGAGGTCAACGTGCTGGTCCGGCCCAAAGCGGCGGAAGTAACCGGTAAAATTCAAAGCGAGATCGTAATCATCTGAATGGCAAATTCTTCTCCAGGCAAAACCAAAGCCGCTGAAGCTCAGAAATACCCCGCCGCTCAACCGATTACCACCATGTCGGTGGTGGTGCCGGCCGTGGGCTGGCTGATTCCGGGCGCAGGGCATCTTATCCAGAAAAAATGGATCCGCGGCTTGCTGCTGATGGGATCGATCGTCAGCATGTTCGTTCTGGGCCTGCTGATGCAGGGACGCATTTATCCTCCCAATGGCGGCGATATCCTCGACATTCTCGGATTCGTGGGTGACCTCGGCGCCGGCGGCCTGTACGTGGTGGCGCGAGCCATGGACTGGGGGCATGGCGCCATCGCTCATGCCACCGCCGATTATGGAACCAAGTTTCTGATCGTGGCCGGCCTGCTGAATTTCATCAGCGTGGCCGACGCTTATCACATCGCAATCGGGAAGAAGCCGTGATCAAGGAGCACCGCAGAAGATGAGCGTTTCCCACTTCAGCGCCGCGGTATTATTCGCGCTGTTTGCCTCAATCGTCTTTGGCATCACCCAGCGCAGCCTGCCTCGCGAACAAATCCGCTATGGCTTATACTGCTTCGCCATGTTCGTTGGCGGAGTATTCGTGGCCGGCTGGGTAATGTGGCTGTTGCGAAGGTAAGGAGCTTTTAGCTTTTCGCTCCCGGAGAAAGCAGTCGCTTTAGTTGTACGCTTTCCAGCGCCTTACCCCTCCCACACAAATGCATCAAATACACGCTTGATATCGAATCCCAGGCGCCGATAAAGCTCCACCGCCCGCGCATTGGCTTCGGTCACCGTCAGCGAAAGAGTCGAGAAGCTGCGTTGACGAAGACTGTTTACGGTCACTGCCAGCAGGGCCTCGCCGATTCCGTGCGAGCGATACTCAGGCAGAACGCAGACCTGGGTGACATGGCCCACGTCGTGACGCACCCGCGAACACAGGATCAGTCCTATTAAGTTGCGCGTACGCCTGTGCATGGCAACGAATGACGACTCGGCGTCAAACACGCCGCAGCCCGGAAAACGCACTATGTTGTTCAGGAAGCGCAGCGATCCGCTCAGGCTGCGGTACTGATCGTTGATCTCAGAGTCTACATGGCCGCGATAGGCGGTAGTGATAAGGGCGGCGGCCGGCTGGTAATCCTGTTCGGTCCAGCGCCGGATTTCAATATCGGGAGCAGGCGCGGCAGCCGTGCTCGTCATCCGGGTCAAGGGCAGTACCATGAAAAGCCGTTGATGGCGCTGAAATCCCTGGTCGACAAAGGGTTGGGAGACAGCTCCGGTTTCGTGCACCAGCAGCTGCGCCTCCACGCGATGAATGCCCGGCGACTGCTGCAGAGTTTCAATCACGTGAGTCAGCAGCCGGGTTTCGACTTCGTACGGGTTCGGCCGGCCGTCTTGGGCAACAAACAGGTCGCCGATGACGCCTTTACTGCCTTCGTAGACGAAAAATGCATATCCGAAAATCCGTCCCCGATCGATGGCAGCATATCCGGGGAGGATCTTGGCTTCCACGTAGCGCAGAATCATGTCCGCCGAACCGCTGTAGTCCCAGGAAAGCAGGCGTGACCAGACTTCGCTCTCGTCGTCGAGCAGCGGACGCAGATCAGCAGACGAAAAATGCCTTAAGTCGAGAATCTCCAGCTGAGGACTCCTGAAAAATTCGGGCTTGACTAAAGCGCTCATGGCAGCCGCGAAATTCGAGTGTAGATGCTTCGACGGACCGGAGGCAAACCGAGGACACGCTGAGGTAATAGGGTGCTGGCCGTCGCTTAGAATGTCTAGCAAAACCGAGATATCTCGGGTCATTCGCGAAACGCCGGTGGGACCCGACCGATGGTTGGCCTTGACACGAGGGGTTTTGAGCATACACTTAGTTCGCTCAGCCGTACCCGCCCACCTGTTCCTTCGCAGTGGTTCGACTGA
>CATPBY010000313.1 GCA_955652845.1 uncultured Terriglobales bacterium
ATCCCGAGCCATCAAGCGCGGTTTCGCCCAGTTTGCCCGGCGAAGCCGAACTCCGTCGAGGTTATATTGACTGGTTGTGCAGGAATATCAGCGCCGACGCGACCAACCTGCGGGTTCTGGTTGATTGTGCCAATGGCGCCGCCACCGCCGAGGCGCCGGAGTTGTTCCGGGTATGCCGAATGCGGGCGACATTTCTCAGCGCCTCTCCTGATGGCAAAAACATTAACGAAAATTGTGGCGCCCTGCATCCGGAACGGGTGGCAGCGGGGGTGGCGGAGAATGCCGGTCAGTTCGATCTGGGGGTCACGTTTGACGGCGACGCGGACCGCGCGCTTTTCAGTGACGCCAGTGGCCGCGTAGTGAATGGCGATGCCGTCCTTCTGCTGGCTGCCCGTCATCTGCACTCGCAGGGGAAACTGACCGGTGCAACCGTAGTTGCCACCACCATGTCAAACATGGGTCTGGAAATTGCACTGCGCGCTTCCGGCATTCGAATGCTGCGCGCCAATGTTGGGGACAAGTATGTGCTCGAAGAAATGCTCAAGACGGGAGCGATTCTGGGCGGGGAACAGTCGGGACACATTATTTTCCGCGACGGCGAGGCCACGACCGGCGATGGCCTGCTCACTGCTTTAAAGGTGATGGAAATCATGGCGCAGAGCGGCAAAACGCTTGCCGATCTGGTTTCCGATCTCAAAGTCCTCCCGCAGACAATCCAGAACGTACGCGTGCGTGAAAAGATTCCCTTCGCGAGTGTGCCCGAGATCAAGCGCGCCATCGAAGCGGCAGAACGTGAGTTGGACGGCAACGGCCGGGTTGTGGTTCGCTATTCGGGCACGGAACCTCTGGCCCGGATAATGATCGAAGCCGAGTCAGAAGAAAAAATGAAAAAGCTTGCCAGCAGCATTTTCAACGCAATCAAGCAGACGCTGGGCGCCTAGTGGTGGCGCGGAGACGGGCGCCCTCGCCGGAACAAGCCGAGCAAAGCCCGGCGGTGCGATTTATGTCTTTTCTCTCCAATGCCGCTGCAGTTTGGAATCTGCTTCTCCTGGTAGTTGCGATTGGAACCCTGGTTGGCTTCCTGTACTGGTTCGGCTTACGCAGAATTATCCGGGCAAGAAAGATCGCCAGCGCGCGGGACCGAAGACTGCTTCGAGAAGCTGCGGAACGAGACTCCATTCGCGACCATTAGTTTGGACGCTTATTCCAGATCGCGCCAGTTTTTGCCTACGCCAATCTCTACCAGCAAAGGCACTGTGAGTGGATGGACGTTTTCCATTTGCTCCCGAACCAGAGTCCGCATCACATTGATTTCGTTCTCAGGGACCTCGAAAACTAACTCGTCATGCACCTGCAGCGTCATTCGTGACTTCAGCATGCTCTCGCGCAATGCGGAATCAATGCGGATCATCGCCATCTTGATCAAGTCCGCCGCCGTGCCTTGCAGTGGGGTGTTAACGGCCGTTCGCTCGGCAAAGCCCCGCTGATTGGCATTCTTGCTGTTGATATCCGGAATCGGCCTGATCCGGCCGAACAATGTCTTCACTCTCTGCTCGCGGCGAGCTTCCTCCAGAGTGCGGTCAATGAACATGCGGACGCCGCTGTACTTTTCAAAATACGCATTGATGAAGTGCCTGGCTTCACCGGGCTCAATTCCTAATTTTTGTGACAATCCAAAAGCGGAAAGTCCGTAGACGATTCCGAAATTCACCACCTTGGCCTGCCGGCGATGATCTGGAGTGACCATCAGCGGCGGTACACCGAAGACCTGAGACGCGGTCAGAGTGTGGATATCGTCGCCGCGCCGGTAGGCCTCCACGAGTAAGGGGTCTTTCGAGAAATGCGCCAGTAAGCGAAGTTCGATCTGCGAGTAGTCCGCCGCAAGCAGCACGTGCCCCGGTTGCGCTGTGAAAGCTGCGCGAATCTCGCGTCCCAGTTCGGTGCGGATAGGAATGTTCTGCAAATTGGGATTGGCCGATGACAGCCTGCCGGTGGCTGTGCCGGTCTGACCAAAAGTTGTATGCAGGCGACCGCTGGCCGGACTGAGCAATGCGGGAAGCGAATCCACGTAGGTGGACTTGAGTTTTGACAGCTGGCGATACTCCAGCACCAGGCGAGGCACCTCGTGAGTCAGCGCCAGCGCTTCGAGAACATCGACTGCAGTTGAAATCATCTTTCCTTTGCCATATTTCACCGGCTTGGGCAAGTTGAGTTTATTGAACAGCACATCGCCGAGTTGCCTGGGAGAATTGATATTGAATTCGCATCCCGCAAGCCGGCAAATTTCTTTGCCTTTAGCTTCAATCTCGCCATCCAGCCGCGACGACATATCGGACAAAGTCTTCTGATCGATCTTTACTCCAGCCTGCTCCATGCGCGCCAGCACCGGGACCAGGGGCAGATCAATGTCCTCATAGAGCCTGAGCAGTCCGATTTTTTCCACTTCGTGACCCAGCGCGGTGGCCAATCGCCCCGTAATATCGGCGGACTCGGCAAGCCCGCCGCTGAGCTTGAGATTGAAGCGGCGCAGGGCTACATCGGCCAGCCGGTGGGACGGATAGGTGGGATCCAACAAATACGAATAGAGCATGGAATCATGTCGGACTCCGAGCACCGTGATTCCCTGGCGCTCCAGAACATGGATGGCCGCCTTGTAATCATGAATAGATTTGGATATTTCCGCGGCGCCAAGCAAATCAACAAGGCGGGAAAATGCCTCTTTCGTTTCAGAAGGGACAATGACCGCCGTCCCTGATTTTCCGGAGATCTCAAGATTCCTGTGGGACTCCGCGGAAGTAGTCTGCGGCGTCAAGGGCAACAGACTCTCTCCCGATTGAGCTTCGTCGTCTTCGCTTCCGTCACTTAAGTGGGACCCTTCCGCTTCCACCGCGACCGCCAGCGCCGTTTTTGGCGGAAGGCTGCTCAACACGGCGTCCACATCCGCAGCGGACTTCGCCTCAGCGTAGTCAGTTTCACCCACCTCGACCACGGGCAGAAGTTCTTTCAGCAGTGAAGTAAATTCCAGCTCGGTAAACAGTTCCCGCAGGGCCTCCACATCGGGCTCGCCGGTCCTCATGGCATCGACGTCCAATTCGACGGGCACGTTGGCGTCAATGGTTACCAATTTCTTGCTGAGGAGGACATTTTCGCGATTGTTTTGCAGCGATTCGCGATAGGTTTTCCTTTCCACTTCGGCGGCGTGATCGAGCGCCTGTTCAACACTTCCGAAACGCCTGATCAACTCGACCGAACCCTTGTCACCGATGCCGGGAGCGCCGGGAATATTGTCGATACTGTCACCGCGCAAAGCCATCACGTCGATCACACGCTCTGGAGGCACGCCCAGAATCTCTTCCACCTTCCGGGCGTCGCAGATGAGGTTGTCTTTAGGGGGATTCAGAACCAGCACATGATCGTTCACCAGCTGCAGCATGTCCTTATCGCTGGAGACAACATACACACTGTAGGATTTCGCGACCGCCTGCCGCGCCAGGGTTCCGATCACGTCATCCGCCTCGTAGCCGGCGAGTTCAAGAATGGGGATGCGGTAGGCATGCAGCGCTCTTCTGATATAGGGGAGCTGCTGGGCCAGTTCGCCGGGCATTTCCACCCGGTTCGCCTTGTAACCGTGATATTTGATCTCCTGAAAAGTTTGCGTTTTCAGGTCAAAGCGACGAACGCTGGTAATGGCCTCCGCCTGCTGATCGCGGAAGGTCGGAGCTGCCACGTCGAAGACCGCCGCCAGATACTCCGGGGAAAAGTCTTCACGCAACTTGCGCAGCATGTTGACGAAAACATAGGTGGCCGCGGTTGGCAGGCCGGTCTTGGTCGACATGCCGCGCTCCCGCGCCATGGCGTGATAGGCGCGAAAAATGAACGACATCGCATCCATCAGAAAGATGCGACCATGCTCACTCGCCGGGGCCGGGGGCGCCGGCGCAGAGGACGGCTTGGGCACCGTCGTAATGCTGGGGCCTAGAACAACAACCGCAGCCGAGGTTTTCCTTTTGGGGGGCAACAACTAAGTTAGCGGAGAATACCAGCCATTTACTACGTTGCCCGGTGGGGCTCGCTGTTCGTCACTTGCTTTCCGTATTCGGTGGTGTAGTGCAGTTTGATCTCGCCGCATGTGCCTTGCTCGGGTGAATACACCACGCAGGTATCGAATGGCCGCGAATAAACATGCAAGCTGACGGCTCGCTGGTTGAATTCGCGGGGATTCAGCACTCGATGCACCGGTTCCAGCGGATCCACCGCGCAGGGGTTGGGTCGGATTCATCTCTAAAATCTCCGCTGACTCCAATTTAGAGACACCCTGGTCGAGGTTTTGTGACAGCACCCGATAATTTTCCACCCGCAATCTGCCGATGGGCACCGCCATCCAGCAGTTCTGGTCGCGATGGTTATGCACAGAACTGACCTGGCCTATTTCCCAGCAAATAGCAACCAGTTCATACAGCAGAGTTTTATCGATCAGGTTTCGCGTGTAATGCTGGCGATCCCAGGTCAGATAGGATGACAGCGTATCGGGCGTGACCGGAGTATGGC
>CATPBY010000314.1 GCA_955652845.1 uncultured Terriglobales bacterium
CATTACTACCAGGCTCCGCCTTTAATTACCGTTTCCGGTCCATTAATGCAGTTTGCCCAAGCCAACAGCCTGGCGTTCGTGCCGCTGCATGGGGAGCGCGATGAAGAACATCAGTTTGGGGTGACTATTCCGTATCGAGGATGGGTTCTTGATATCGCAAACTTCCGTACCAACGTGGTGAATTTTTTCGACCACAATAATATCGGCGAATCCAACTTGTTCTTTCCGGTGACGATAGGCCACGCGGTGATTCGCGGGTGGGAAGCAACTCTACGTTCCCGTCGCATCGCCAATCGCGGTGAAATTCATCTGGCGTACTCGAATCAGATTGCCGAGGGTAATGGCGCCATCACCGGGGGACTCACCGACTTTTCTCTGCCGCCCGGCCTTGGGCCGCTCGACCATGACCAGCGGAATACACTGAACCTAGGAGGAGATGTCACACTTCCCTGTCGCGCCCGGGCTTCGACGAACCTGTACTACGGCTCAGGCTTTACGAATGCATTTCCTGGCCAGCCGTACCCGGGGAACTACCTGCCGCAGCACACAACGTTCGATTTGACGCTGGGCAAGGACTTCGGCGAGCGTTACTCACTCTCCATCAATGCTCTGAATCTGGCTAACCGGCGGGTTCAGCTGGACAATAGCGTGACTTTCGGCGGCTTCCACTGGAACAACCCGCGGGAGATTTTCGTGGAAATGCGGTACCGCTTCCACTACTAGGACGTGTGGCAGCGGGTGCCCTCGCCGGCGTTCAAGTTTGGAAAATCTGACGGTGGTTCAGCCCTTGAGCTCGCCCTCTGTCAGAGTGACGAAGGTTACGGCTTTGCCCCATTCGGCCGGGCACCGTACCCTAATTGTCGCGACGAAATAGTCGATAGGACAACTGAGGTGCTCTCGCAGTGCTGCGACTCGACTATTTATCCTGCACGCTGACAATCCTATCTACGCTCCTGGTGGGAAGAAGATGCTGGCAGGGCTTGGCCCTGGCAGCGGCCAACAGCGCGATCATTTGCGTTATCGGTGTACAAACCGCGCAACCAGGCTTTGTTGCTGCGAATCTTTTCTGCATCGTACTCTACGCTGTAAACCTCCGGACCTGGCGCAAATCCGCAAGCTCCTAGTTGAGCGAGCCGGAAAGCTTTTCTTCGCGTCCTTTAAGTTTTTTCTTTGCGACCTTAATGGTTAAGGGTGGCTTGTCTGAGACCAAATCACCCGATCTTTCGCAGCGCCTCCAGCAACTCCTGATTATTCGGCGTCTGGTCGAGAGGATACACTTTCGCAAATCTGATTATTCCCGCCTTATCAACAATGAACACGGCGCGTTCGCTGATCCCGGGAATTGGCGGGCCCTCGCGCAAAACGCCAAAGGCCCGGGTCACTCCTCCATGAGGATAGAAGTCCGAGCACAGCGGCAAACGCACTACTCCGATATCTTTTTTCTGCCACGCGATATGACTGAGGATCGAATCTGTGCTTATGTCCACGACCTGGGCATCCAGCGCGGCGAACTTCTCGCGGTCCGAGTCGAACGCCGGCACCTGGGCCGCTCAAGTCGGCGTCCAGTCCAGGGGATGGAAGGTGACCACAACATGCTTCTTCCCGCGAAAGTCACTCAGCTTGATCCTGAACTCTCGCTCCCCTTCAACCGCAGCCAGTTCAAAGTCCGGCGCAACATCTCCCGCCTTCAGTGCCATCGTTCCCCTCTCGAAAGCCAACCCACAAGTCCCACAGGTAAACTGTTCCTCATAGCTCCCCAAAATTAACCTGATGTTAACAATAGGCCGTACCCCGGGTCTTAATATCACGCAATGCTACAACAATCGCTGGTGATTGAAGATGTTGTGGGTGGCAAAGACGGACAGCGCATCCTGTCTCTGGATGGTCCTTTGGTGCTTGCTACCCTGTTCGAGTTTCAGTCCAAGGTCAGGGCCGACGCCTCCAAGACGCTGATTGTTGATTTCACGAAGGTTCCATTTGTCGACTCCGCCGGAATCGGCGCCCTGGTTGGCGCATACATCACTCATACCAAGAACGGTCGCAACCTGTTCCTGGTTGGAGTCAGCGAGCGGATTCACCAGGCGCTGGCGGTTACGCGCGTCGAACAGTTCTTTCGCTTCTTCGACTCGCAAGCTGCCGCACAGAAGGCATCTGGGCCTTAGCTGGGGGACGGGCAGCGCTCGTCTGCAAATGCCGCAGGAAAACCTGCTGGGCGCGGCTGCAGAAGTGCTGTTTTAACCGCACCACGCCTACCCGCCGGAAGGCTCCCTCGTCCGCGATGGGAATGAAACAACAGCCTTCGCGACGCTCCACCGCCATTTGCGGCACCACGGAGATGCCCGTATCGGCGGCCACCATGGCCAGGATCGTCGCGAACTGCCCGCTTTCAAAAACTACGTTCGGTTCGACCCGCGCCCGGCCACAAGCCGCCAGCGTGTTTTCACGAAAGCAATGTCCTTCTTTCAGTAATAGAAAAGACTCGTTTTCAATCTCTTTCAGAGAAACCGCCGGCTTAGAGGCCAGCCGGTGTTTCCGGGGCGCCACCAGATAAAGTGGCTCGCGCAATAGTTCTTCACACACAAAATGATCTCCCGGCACGGGCAGAGCCAGCAATGCCATATCGATGGCCGCTTCCTGCAGACTCTCAAGCAGCACAGGGGTTATCTCTTCGACAACGCTGACCCGCATCTCGGGAAACTTCAACGCGAAACTGGCCAGGCGCCCAGGTAGAAGGTAAGGGGCAATGGTGGGAATTGCACCGACGGCCACTTTGCCGCGGTCGTTGCCCACCATTTCTTCCATCTCGCGCTTGGCATCGCTCACCTCGCGCAAGATAGCCTCTGCGCGCAGCCAGAAAATCTGACCAAACGACGTCAGCCTGACGGTGCGCCCCAAACGATCGAAGAGGCGCGCTCCCAGCTCATCTTCCAGCTTCCGCACCTGCTGCGAGAGTGATGGCTGCGCTACCCGCTCATGTTCCGCTGCTCGAGTAAAGCTTCCCGCCTTCGCTACGGCCCGGAAATATCGGAGTTGATGAATCTGCATGATTTGCCTGTCACAACTGCTAGAGGTAGAACCTATGAGATTGATAGGGACTATATCTTAGACTTATAAGTGCTGCGCAGGCTACACTCGCGTCCGAAAGGAAGGTCGTATGCCTGCAAACGACAAGAATGTGGTCCAACACGGAGACGTCAACCAGCGCGTGGGTGTGGAAGTCATTCGCGCTCGCGGGGTCGACGTCGAAAAGTTGATCAAGATGCTGATCGCTAACGCTGCGGCGGAGTTTGCCAGCACCTACTACTACTACACTATTCTGCGCATGCACCTGGCGGGATATGAAGATTATAAAGAAATTTGCGAAGATGCCCGGTTGGAGGATCGCGCTCATTGGGAGCTGATCGTCCCCCGAATTTACGAACTCGGGGGCGAACTGCCTAATGATCTTCCCGCTTTCCACGATCAGGCTGGTTGCGCCGCGGCGAAGCTGCCGAGCCCTCCAACGGTGGTCAACATTCTTACTCTCTTGATGGAATCGGAACGCTGCGCGATTCGGAGCTGGAGTGCCGTTTGTGACATGACCTTCGGCAAAGATCCACGCACCTATGACATGGCCGCCCGAATTCTTAACGAAGAGATCGAGCACGAAGCCTGGTTCATCGAGCTGCTGGCGAGAGAACGTGACGGGAAGATCATTCCTTCCGGGCACTTCCGGCGGGGCGAGCCCGGACACGCCCCTTACAGCAAGAACGCGCCGTTCTACAATCCGTAAACCATCGCCATCGCAAGCGGGATCGAGGAATCTGGTGTATTGCTTCAGCGGCATCAAGGTCAGATTCCTCGACCGCTCGCTTTCTACATGTTTTAGATGTTCTCGGGGACTTTTCTCAATCCGATAAACTACGAGCGTGTCGGAGCCATCTTTTTTTTCCGTAACGTTCCTGCTGCCTGATGGGGAGCGGACTATCCCGGTGCGCTCCGACCAGCACATCTGGGACGCCGCCGTGGCCGCGGGCATTAAGCTTCCCGCGCTCTGCCATCAAGGCCGGTGCCTTACCTGCGCGGGACGTTTATTGAACGGCGGCGTGGTCGATCAGACCGACTCTGTGAGTTACTTTCCCCAGGATCGACAGGCCGGCTTTGTGTTGCCCTGCACCGGCAGGCCACGGTCCGATCTTCGTATTTTGACCAACCAGCAGGAGCAAATGCGCCAACACCGGCGCGATATGGGACTTCCTGCGCCTTACTCTTGACCGCGAATTCTTTTTGCAAAATTTAAGGGCGACCTGTTTCGGCCGCCCTTTTAGAAAACATGACCTTTCGCCGGGTTCTACACTGCCTTCACATTCTCAGCCTGCCACCCCTTGGGGCCTTTGACTACGTCAAACTGAACTTGCTGGCCCTCCTGCAAACTGCGGAACCCGCCTGCTTGAATGGCGGAAAAATGCACAAAAACATCCTCGCCGTTCTGACGGCTGATAAATCCATAGCCTTTGGCGTCGTTGAACCACTTTACTGTTCCTGTTTCCATGGTATTGCTTTGTTCCTTTTTGTGAGGTAGCGCTGAAATCCTCGCAGGACTTTCGCAGGCAGGTCACGCCGTGAAGCGAGAGGTACTGGGAACTGCAAAAAACCGCAAGATCAAACGCTCCGCGATTTTATCTTATTGCCTGTGGAAATCGCTACGAGATTTCTTCCCCACTTAAACAACCGTTTTCTAATCTGTTAGTTAGAGGTACGAACATGGACAGCTTCTCTTGCCTACTGCTGTATTTTGGTGCCCTGGGTTGCGACCGCCTGCCATTTCCTATTCCTCTTGACCGAGGTGTCGCTGAAGCGATACTGGCCGCTTATGTCCTGCTCTTTATACGTACCTTTCAAACTGTCGGTTCCGGTAGCCACCGCAGTGTTGCCATACACGCGAACTTTCACATCACTCACTTCCAGGGCCTGAAACTTCAGGTCGCCCGAACTCAAATCTTTCTTGTCCTGCGTTTTGTCGGTCACGCGGCCGCCAGGGTCGGTAGATACAATGTCATCAGCTTCATATTTATCTACAGCGGCTCCGCCCTCCGTCATGATCGCGTGGGCCCAGTCCTGCTCAAGTTTCTTGATCTGGTCTTCGACGCTGTCCGTTGCAGAAGCGGCGTTACCGGCGGAAAGCGCTATTGAAAGCACACAGAGGAATACAGTAGCAGCCAGGTTCTTCATGAGCTCCTCCTTGGAGTCAGGGATTGTACCCAGAGGCGCTTGAGATTAGCAAACGCTTCTTTGAATTTCAGGTGGATTGCGGGATACCTGGTTCAGATTGAACTCCCTCTTTCCGACCCTTATACTTACAGCCCCTTATGAAGGTGCTGGTGATAATTCCGGCGGCGGGTCTGGGAACGCGGATGGCGCCAGGATTTGGCTCAAGAAGCTCGAAAATAACGCCATCCAAGCAATTCACCGATCTGGGTGGAGCGCCGATTCTGATCCATACCATGCGCAAATTCGCCAGCAGCATTGCGGTTTCCGCAATTTACGTGGCCTTGCGGCAGAACGAAATCCCGGTTTTCCGCGCGCGCCTGGAGAAAGAAGCGAAAGACATACTGGCAAAGGATGTAACTCTGTTAGAA
>CATPBY010000315.1 GCA_955652845.1 uncultured Terriglobales bacterium
ACCTATATTCACCCCATTTCCTGCGATTAATGACATCGTAAAATCAAATAGTTGCCTGTTTTCAATACCCTCCAAACGTTCGACCCCCACTCGCTTCCGCCATTTTCCTGGTATAGTCGACAATCGATTTCCCAGGCGCCCCCGCCTTTGTAGTTTCCCAACCAGCAGGACAAACCTCGTCCGCCTTTTTCGGCTCTTATTCCCGTGACGCGGGCCGTTCAAGTGAGCGTGACCGGCATCATGCATAAGTGTGAGTCTGGTCACAGAAGCCGACAAAACGAGAACCTATCCTCATTGCCTGGAGGGAGCTATGGCAAGCATGGGAGCCGGCGCTTCAATTGCTTCGGGGATGGATGGCCAAACAGGAATCCAGAGCTGGCTTGGGAACTCATTACAGCAAGAGGTCATTTCGGAGACACATGCAGCCGCGCTCACGATTGGCCCTTGCGTTAGCAGTCACCTCCGAGGCGACACACGCCTAGATTGTGTGCTCTTCGCCACCGACTTCAGTCGCGAATCGTCAGCTGCGGCAACCTATGCTTTTTCAATAGCGAGAGAAAACAAGGCTTGCCTTGTTCTGCTCGGTATCATTCAAAAAGATGGAGCAGGAGTAATTCAGGGACGGTTCTGCATTGCAGATGCCATGCGGCACTTGCACGAAGCCCTTCCGAAGAACCAGGATCTGTCGCCAATAGAATTAGTCGTCGATTTTGGAGACCCCGCAGATCATATTGTCGAAGCGGCAAGACAACGCGCCGCTGACCTCATTGTGCTCGGATCAGGCGAGGCTCAAAACTCCGCGACACAACCTGTGGGAACGATCACACAGCAGGTAATCGCGCGCGCAACGTGTCCGGTGCTCACCGTCAGCGACTGAGTATGCGGAAAGTATAGAAGGAAAGTAGGAACTGAAAGTGACGTCCCGGACTTCAGGAATGCACTATTCTCTCCAGCGCCGGCTTATCGCAGATGATGAGACTCGCGCCTTTCACTTGCAGCAATTGCTTCTTTTTGAATTCTGAGAACAGTCGGCTGACTGTCTCCCGTGTCGTGCCGATCATTTCCGCAATCTCTTCATGCGTAAGCGTGAGTTTCATTTGCAGCGGATCCGCGGAATGTCCTGCCTCGGCGGACCAGGCGAGCAGCAGCCTGGCGAATTTCTCGGAAGGAGAACTGGTGAGCCCCAGCGTGCGAATTTCTTCGTATGCCGAGTAATAATTGCGGCTGAGTTGCTCTGCCACCCGTAGCGCAACCTCTCCATGCTCTCGCAGAAATTGAAGCAGAGCGTCTCGAGCAATGAAATTTGCCTGACCTGGCTCGACCATCTCGGCGGTTACCTCATAGGGTCTATTGGAGATGGCAGCGTTAAGTCCAAGCACATCGCCCGGTTCGGAAATCTTGAGAATAACCCTCTTGCCGTCGCTGGAAGACGTTGAAAGCTTGGCTTTTCCCGCGCAGAGAACAAATACTCCGCGCGGCAGTTGTCCTTCAATGAAGAGCATGGTTGCTTTGGGATAAATGGCGGTGGACTTGATTTCATTGAGCTTTTGCACCGCAGGCAGCGACAGATTGCAGAAAAGATGTTCTTCACGAACCGGGCAGGTCAGGCAATTATCGAGGATGTTCAAGCCGTAAGGAGCGCGCATCAGAGCACCATTTACGCGCAATTGTAACATCGACCGTGTGATTGCTATCACAAACAGCCGTGACTTCAGGCACGGCCCATCCTGTCACGAGGAACCATAATATGCCCAGATCGTCCGAGGAGGCGCTTATGACACTCGATAAACGCGATACCGTACAGGTACTCGAACGCGAACTGAGCCTCTTACAAAGCGGGTGGTATGATCCTTTTCCAGCCGCATCCTGGAGAGCCCCGCTTTTCTTTGAAGATTCACCCACCTGTCCCAATTTTTCACACAAAACGCGTTCCCGTCCCTGCACTGAATGCGTGCTTATGCAGTTTATTCCGGTGCGCCATTCCGGTGAAAAAGTCCCCTGTCGCCATATCCGTCTCAACGATGAGGGAGAGACTGTGGATGACCTCTATCGATGCGGGACGCCTGAAGAAAGCAAGGCGGCGATGCGCGATTGGCTCATCAATACGATTAAAAACACCAAAGAAAAACGAGCCCGCTTCGGGCCAGATCGCGAGCATTCAGGCCCCGCGTTCTATATGCCGGATGCTACCTAGGGCCGGCGCGCGAATCGAGCTTCAACCCGATTTTTACCTGTGAGAATGCTAATGCCGCGAGAACATACGTATCACGTCGTAGCATGGTGGACAGCCGGACGAACAGGCATTGCCAAAAGCGATTCCGCCCCCACTGCGATCCACTTCACCGCGCCAGCGAACTTCGGTGGCGTCCCGGACAGATGGACGCCGGAAGATTTGTTACTGTGCGCGGTCGCTAGTTGTTTTACGACTACGTTTCATGCGGTCGCTCAGGAGGCCAAGCTGGAATATGGCGATCTGCAGGTCGATGCGACTGCAGCAGTGAATCGAGCGGCTTCAGGATATAAGATCAGCAAAATAGTCCTCACTCCAACTCTGAAAATCTGTCGTCAAGCGGACCGGGAAGCTGCACTCAATTTATTGAAAAAAACCGAGTCGCTGTGCCTGGTCGCACGCTCTTTGCGTACTCCGCAGAAATTCCAGCCTCGCATTGCGGTGAACGGGGATGCCTTCGTAAGGTCCGGCTGTGAGGGGTGCGGCGAAGGTACTCCTCAAAGTTTCTACTCCAATCACAAAGCGCAGTGACCCTTCCCACTGCAATTGGATTCTCGCCGCGCGAGAATCCTCACGAACTGGTGATAACGGCTCAAAGCCAAAGGAGAAGGGCAATGCCTCGAAGGGAATCTGAAGGTTTGTCAGGCGAGATCGTATCCAAGAAATTAACGATCTTATTGCTGGCCGTTCTGTTCGCGCCAAACGCGCATGCCGTCCCCAGTTATTCCCGCCAAACTGGATTGCCCTGCTCCGCGTGCCACTACGCTCCTCCGGAGCTGAATGCTTTCGGCAGGAAGTTCAAGCTCGAAGCTTACACATTCACTACCAAGCCGGAGGTGAGTGAAGATAAAA
>CATPBY010000316.1 GCA_955652845.1 uncultured Terriglobales bacterium
CCATTTCTTTCTTATATCGAACTGCCGGTGACCGCAAACGCCATCAGGCGGTAAGCCAGACTTGATCCAGACAGCGGGGCGGACGACAATTCTTAGCGCCCAGCACTTGCAGAGCGTCTTGAAGAGAGGAAAAGTCGAATATCCTATCCAATTGCGTGCGTTCCAATATTTCGCGAACGAAATGCGATGGATTCACCAGTTTCAATTGGATGGCGTGGCTTCGCGTCCAGTGATGCAAAGACAGCAATGCGGTAAGTCCGCCCGCGTCCATGGTCTCGACTTCGGTCAAATCAAGCATTACGATGCGTGTTCCATTTTCGTTCACCATCGCGTTCCTCAGCGTGCGCACCGCTTCGCCCCGAACCAGTCTGCCACTGCATCTCACCACCGCCACATCGCCCATTTTTTCCGTATCTATAGTAAGCATGTCTGACCCCTCGCACATTGTTATCTACGCAAATAGACGGCGGAAAGTTTCCAATGTCACCAGAAAGAATGTAAATAGATGTAAACAAACGTTATGAGATGTTTCCACCAGGAGCACAAGTGGGATAAGGTTTATCGTAATGTCTTTTCCTCGCCCGAAAAAGACCGGCTCGGAAGACGAACTGTACGAATACGCCATAGGCGCGCTCGCGCGCCGCATGCGCTCAATCGCCGAACTTAAGCGTCTGCTGCGGCCTCGCGTGGAGTCAGAGACGGAATACGGGCAGACACTGGTCGAACTGGTCATTCGGCGTTTGAAGGATCAGGGTTATCTCAGCGACGCCAAGTTTGCCGCCGCCTATTCTTCGTTTCGCCGGGACAATGAGAAATTCGGACGCAGACGAGTGGTAACTGATCTGAAGGCCAAGGGAGTGCACGGGGAAGTTATCGACAAAGCGGTGGCCTCGGTTTACGACGACGTGAATGAAGAGAAGCAGGCCCGTGAATTCCTCCGACGCAAGAGAATGCAAAAACCGAAAGACCGCAAGCAGGCTGCACGCGTCTTTCGTCAGCTGGTCCGCGCCGGCTTCGGTTCCAAAACAATTTTCGCTATTCTCAAGAAATGGGATGTTGATGATGAGACTCTGAGCGTCCTCGAAGCCGGGTTCGAATAAATTCGAGGTGATTTGCGTTTCTGCGGCAAATCCTGGATACTCCCGACATCATTTAATCCCCTCTGGAGACAACATGAGATCAAGATTGATGGCCCTCTTCGCGGTGATGTTACTTAGTTCGGCGGCAATCGTGTGCGCTCAAGACGCTGCATCTGACACTGGCAAGGCGGTTAAAGACACAGGCCACGCCACCAAAAAAGCGGCGAAGAAAACTGCTCATGGAACGGAGAAGGCCGCGGACAAAACCGCCGATGAGACCAAAGATGCAGGCAGAGCGACCGGCCATGGAGTGAAGCGGGGCGCCAAAGGCATCGGCCACGGAGTCAAAAAGGGCGCGGACAAGACCGCTGATGCGGTGAAGTAGGGCCGAAGGTAATTCGGCAGCAGCGGTATCTTTCGGCGCAAGAGCCATCCAGGGCCACCTATTGTTTCACCCTGCCGATGTTAGAATCTAGTTTCGCAACCACTTCAGATATATATCGCGGTTTTCCCACTGCGTCATGCTGACTGGCTCTGAAATTCGGCGAAAATTTCTGGATTTTTTTGTTCAGAAAGGTCACCGCGAGGTGCATTCGTCGTCGCTCGTCCCGCAGAACGACCCTACCCTGCTTTTCACCAACGCGGGTATGAACCAGTTCAAGGATATTTTCCTCGGCCTGGAAAAGCGAGACTATACACGCGCCACCTCGTCGCAAAAATGCGTGCGCGCAGGCGGAAAGCACAACGATCTGGAAAATGTCGGCTTCACCAACCGTCATCACACGTTTTTTGAAATGCTGGGCAATTTTTCGTTCGGAGACTATTTCAAGAAAGACGCAATCGCTTACGCCTGGGAGTTGATTACTTCGCCGGAGTGGTTTGGGATTGATAAAGCGAAGCTCTACGTCACGATCTTCAAAGGCGAAAACATTCCCGGTGCTGATATTCCCCGCGATGATGAGGCTGAGAGGCTCTGGCTCGCCGCCGGTGTGCGTCAAGAACGCATCTTTGCCATGGGAATGAATGACAATTTCTGGCAGATGGGCGATACAGGACCGTGTGGGCCCTCCAGCGAAATTCACTACGACATGGGCCCGTCGGCATCCGAGCAAGGACACGGCACAACTGCACCTGAGTGCAAATTCCCGTGCGATTGCGGCCGTTACGTAGAAATCTGGAATCTGGTCTTCATGCAGTATGATCGCGAGGCCGGGGTAAGCAACGGCGTTCCATGGTCTGCGTTCAAGCTTCTGCCTAAGCCATCGATTGATACGGGGATGGGGCTGGAGAGAATCACGGCAGTACTCCAGGGAGTTATCTCGAATTATGACACGGATTTATTTGCGCCCTTAATCAGACGAGCTGCCGGATTGACGGGCATTGCCTACCAGGGCGGGAGCACTAAGACGGACGCTTCGCTGCGGATAATTGCGGATCACGCACGAGCCGCGACATTTCTCATCTCTGACGGCGTGTTGCCCTCAAACGAGGGTAGGGGTTACGTGCTAAGGAAGATTCTTAGGCGAGCATTCCGCCATGGGAGAGCCCTCCGTTTGCCGTTTGAGCCGCGCCCATTTATGGATGGAATGGTGTGCGCGGTGTGTGACTTGATGGAGGACGCATACCCAGAGTTACTCGAGAGCGCTGGCCTGGTAGCAAGAACAGTAAAGAGGGAGGAGAACCAGTTTTACAGCCTTCTTGGTAAAGGCATGGATTATCTGCAACAGCTGATCAGATCGGCTCGGCGTGACACTTACGATGCCTCCATAAGGGACGCCGCGGCGACACACGGAATACTGCTCCACGAAGGAAACATTAGTGCGGCGGCCGACCGATTTTCGATTAGCGATATCCTGACCCCACAAGAGCAAGAAGACGCAGCCCGGGAATCCTTCGGACAGGACTGGCAGTTGCTGCTCCGTAGTATAGGGGATGCGCATCCGATTTTGTCAGGCGAAGAGGCATTCAAGCTCTATGACACATTCGGTATGCCCCTCGACTTCATTCAAGATGCGGCTCGCGACCAGGGAATCAGCTTCGATCAGGAGGGCTTCGATCGTGCCATGGCCGAGCAGCGGGCCCGTGCCCGCGCCTCCTGGAAAGGCGCGGCCAGGCAGACAGCAAACCCGGCTTATCAGAAGCTTCCGAAGTCTGACTTCGAGGGCTATCGCCAGACCCGTTCCGAGGGATGTGAAATATTAGCCATCATTCACAACGGTCAAGGCGCGCAGGAACTCAAACCTGGCGATGAGGGCGAAATTATTCTCGACCACACACCCTTCTACGCCGAATCCGGCGGCCAGGTCGGTGACCGCGGATGGCTGTACAGCGACGACCACAACACCATCGTCGCGGAAGTGAAAGGATGCTATTACCCGCTCCAGGGAGTGCGCGCGCATCAGGTCATCATGAAATCACCACCCTCCGGAAAAAGCGCGGAAGGGCGGGGCACCCTCCGCGTAGGCGACAAAGTGGACGCCGTAGTCAATGCCGAGATTCGCCAGTCCACCATGCGCAATCACACAGCCACGCACTTGCTGCACGCCGGTCTGCGCGAAATTCTGGGGAAGCATGTGAAGCAGGCAGGATCACTGGTCGCGCCCAATCATCTACGCTTTGATTTCTCCCACTTCACCGCGGTGGAGGATGAAGAACTGCAGGACATCGAAGACCTCATCAACAAAGAAGTCTTGCGCAATCAGAAGATTGAGGTCATTGAGAATGTTCCGATTGACGTAGCCGTGAACGAGTACAAGGCGATGGCGCTGTTTGGCGAAAAGTACGGTGATCGAGTACGAGTAATCAAAATCGGCGATTTTTCGACTGAACTCTGTGGCGGAACCCACACGGGAGCTACTGGCGAGATTGGCTTGATCAAAGTTCTAAAAGAAGGCAGCGTGTCGTCGGGCGTGCGGCGGATTGAAGCCGTCACGGGCGAGGGGTCGCTGCATCATTTTCAGCAGGATCATCAACTGGAGAGTGTGGTGGCAGGCTTCGTTAGTCCCACAATTTTGCAACAGCCGCGAAAGGATGGAGTATCGGATGAAGCTTCCCACAGTCCCGCGGAAGCTTTGAGGCTCGAGCTCGAGAAGAAAGATGCTGAGATCAAGCGCCTGGTTCGTGAACTCGATCAGGCGCGGATGAAGTCGGCGTCCTCGACAGTGGCCTCGGTCGGCGATCGAATTAAAGATGTCCGCGGGGTAAAGGTGCTGGCACATCGTGTGGACAATCTGGAACGCTCGCAGATGCGGACTCTGGTGGACCAGCTTCGCGACAAACTCGGTTCCGGCGTGGTGGTGTTGGGCTCGGCTACAAACGGAAGCGTGACGCTCATTGTTGGTGTGACCAAGGATCTGACCTCACGCATCCAGGCCGGCAAAGTGATCGCTCCGGTGGCGCTAAAGGTGGGCGGTAAGGGCGGTGGCCGGCCCGATCTGGCCGAGGCGGGCGGCAAGGATCCCGAAGCACTGGACTCGGCGCTCGCCGAGGTGTATACCGTCGTGGAATCGGTGTTAGGAAATTGACAGACAGCTCGCCTTTACGGGAGTTCCCATGGAAAACCGCATTCGGTTCATTCGACACCATGGCAAGCTGATTCTGCTGATTGACATCAGCCACTGCACCGCCCACGAAATCCTGACATTGACTGACGAAGTGCGGCGGCAAATCGCGAAGCATCCACATAATTCCGTGCTTACGCTGGCAGACTTTACCGGCGCGCAATTCGACAAAGTGGTGGCCACGCGGGTCAAGGAACTGCTGGTGCTCGATCGTCCCTACGTGAAGCGCGCGGCATGGGTGGGGACGGAAAG
>CATPBY010000317.1 GCA_955652845.1 uncultured Terriglobales bacterium
GAGTATGGTCGGAAGGTATGTCGTTCCCACATAACTCGCAACGCTCCGCCAAGCGGCGTTTGCGGGCGAACTGACGTAAAATTCCAAACGCATTCTGAGATCCTGGAAGCAATTCCATACTCATGGGCCGTGCCCGCCGGTTCGCGTCAATTCCCGCCGTCCTTCGCCATAGCCATCGCGGGCGTCAGTCCCGAATTCCCGCCCGCGCCGAGCAAGGCATCGAGCGCCACAAATCCGGAGGCGGCCTTTCCGTCCGCTCCTTCAATAGTTAGCGAAGCGATATCGGGTGCGGCATCGTAGATGGCTTGTTCAACGATTGCCTTTACCGTCTTCGCAGTCGACCCGCAGGAGTGTTCTCCCACTTCAACCCGCAGCCTGACCGCGCCAGCTTCCATGCTGATCACTCCCACTTCGCTGCCATGTTTTCGTAATGTGGGACCAATCCGTTCTAACGCTCGCGATACCCGAGTCTCGACGTCCTCGGGATGCAGGCCGTGAAGGATCAGCAGATTGCTCGCAAGCGGATCCCGCCCAAGTTCGTCGATGATCCGGGCTCCGCCATCGCCGGATTGAAAAATGATCTCCATCATTTTTTCCAGGCCGGCGCCGTGAATTTCCATCACCAACTGAAGCAATTCCTTGGCGGAGGCCCGCAGGGCGGGGTCTGCAGCCCCTTCCAAGCTCTGTACCAGGTCGTTTATCCCCTCAATTCGCTTCTGGAATTCCTTCAAATCCGGCACGAGGTCCCCTCCGGGAAAAAGGAGCGGGAGCAATGTTCGCTATCCGATTCGCGCGTCCAAATAGCTATGCTCTCGCTCCGCCAATGCTCACTATTCAGGGCTGAATGCCAAACATGGGAGAATGGCGAGTCTCCAACACTTTGCCATCTCCCAGATACATGTGTACACCGCAGGGCAGGCAGGGATCGAAACTCCGTACCGCGCGCATGATGTCAATGCCCTTAAACTTCTCCGGACCGTTCTCTTCAAAAATGGGCGTGTTCTGCACTGCGTCCTCATACGGACCTGGGGTGCCATAAATGTCGCGCGGGTTGGCGTTCCAGGGCGTAGGAGGATAAGGATGATAGTTGGCGATTTTACCCTTTCGGATGACCACGTGGTGTGACAGCACACCTCGCACTGCCTCGTGGAATCCGCAACCGATAGCTTCTTCCGGCACTTTGAAATCGGTCCAGGTTCGGGTATGGCCGGCATGGAGCTCTTCCAGTGCTCGTTCCGCGAAATAGAGAGCGCACGCGGCAGCGTAGGCCTGAAAGTAGGTGCGGGCGCGGTCGCGTTCGATGGCATTGCTCCACTGAGGAATCTTCCATTCGAATTCAACCTCTGGTCTTGACATGGTTTTCGGCAGGTATATCTTTACGCTCTTGCCGGTTGCCTTGACGTAGCCGATATCAACCAACCCCGCCAGCGCCGTAGCCCAGAGCCGGGCGATAGGGCCGCCCCCCGTATCGAGTGCGAGGTGATCACCTGTCCGTTTGTCAAACCAGCGCGGCGACATCACCCAGGTGTACTTGCCGTTGAAGTCGCGTTTCTGCGGCCTCGGTATCGTGGTCTGGTTCCAGGGGTGGTTCTTGTCCACCGGATTGCCCAGAGGATCGGTTTTCACGAAGGTTTCGGAATTTTTCCAATCATCATAGTAAGAGCTGCCCAGCAGGATCCGGATGTTCAAATTGATGTCTACCAGATCGGTTGTGACCAGCTTGCCATCGACCACAACGCCCGGAGTCACGTACATGGCGCGACCCCATTTCGTCATATTCTCGTATTTGTAATCGCAGACCTTGGGATTTTGGAACGATCCCCAGCAGCCCAGCAATATTCTTCTGCGGCCCACTTCCTCATACCCGGGAAGCGCGTCGTAAAAGAAGTCAAACAGATCGTCGTGCAGCGGCAGGACTTTCTTCATGAATTCGACGTACTTCATGAGCCGGACGATGTAATCAGTAAATAGTTGCACCGTCGGCACCGTTCCCACGCCGCCCGGATAGAGGGTCGATGGATGCACATGGCGGCCTTCCATCAGGCAGAACATTTCCCGCGTCATGCGGCTCATTTGCAGAGCTTCAAGATAAAATGAACCGGTGAAGGGATTAAGCGCGCGCATGATATCGGCAATGGTGCGGAACCCATGTTCATTGGAGTGCGGCGCCGGAGTCGATTCCGCTTTCGCCAAAACCTTGGGATTGGTTTCCTTGACCATTTGCTCACAGAAATCCACGCCCACCAGATTGTCCTGGAAGATGTTGTGGTCGAACATGTATTCGGCCGCCTCGCCCAGGTTGACAATCCATTCCGCCATATCGGACGGCCTGACTCCGAAAGCCATATTCTGCGCGTAATTTGCGCAAGTGGCATGGTTGTCACCGCAAATACCGCAGATGCGGCTGGTAATAAAGTGAGCGTCCCGCGGATCTTTGCCCTTCATAAAAATGCTGTATCCGCGAAAGATGGAGGACGTGCTGTGACACTCGGCCACATGGCGATTTTCAAAGTCAATCTTGGTAAAGATGCCCAGACTTCCGACGATACGCGTAATCGGATCCCAATTCATCTCCACCAGATTTCTGGATTTACCGGGAATATCTTTCGTCGGTGCGGTAATCGTGCCCATAACAGTCGCTCCTTATAGTTGTGGTCCAGTTATTTCGCCATGCTTCTAACTCAACCCTTCAATAAGACCTTGGGTGATAGCCAGTAGTCAGCTCCGCCCGGGGGTGACGCCATTTTGGTTCCTTGTTTACAGTGTGCTGGGTAATCGAACGCAGCGCACGGATTGCACGTCCGTACACGCTGATGCCGGCGCTCGAAACATGAGCGCCCGGCGGTTCATCCATAAATGGCATGAACTTATCGGGAAAGCCGGGCATGGTGCACCCAATGCAGATTCCGCCGACGTTGGGACAACCCCCAAGTCCCGCCATCCATCCGCGTTTCGGAACGTTGCAATTCACCACCGGCCCCCAGCATCCGAGTTTGACGATGCACTTTGGTGAGCCGTAAACTTCTGCGAAATCTGCTTGCTCGTAGTAGCCCGCCCGGTCGCAACCATCATGCACAGTTCGGCCGAAAAGCCAGGTAGGGCGCAATTGATCGTCCAGCGGAATCATGGGCGCCATGCCCGCGACCTGATACAGCAGATAAAGCACGGTTTCCATGAAATTGTCAGGCTGAACCGGACATCCAGGAACATTCACGATCGGCAATCCGGCCTTGGATTTCCAATCCCAACCCAGGTAGTCGGCGAGGCCCATGCAACCCGTCGGGTTCCCCTCCATCGCATGTATTCCACCGTAAGTCGCGCAAGTGCCGATTGCAATTACGGCTAAAGCCTTGGGCGCGAGGCGGTCAATCCATTCGGTGGTTTTAATGGGCTGCTTCGTGTTGGGATCGGTTCCCATCGCAGCCCAATACCCGTCCCTCTTAATATTTTCATTAGGAATCGAGCCCTCGACTACCAATACAAATGGCTCGAGCTTGCCCTCTTCAGCCTGGTAGAAGAATTTCATGAAATCATCGCCGACTTCATAGGCCAGGACGGGGTTATGCAAATGAACCTTCGGCAACCCTGGGATGGCGCCCAGCAATACATCTTCGACGCTGGGCTGAGTTGCGGCCGTGATCGAAACCGAATCTCCGTCACAGCCCAGGCCGGCGGTGATCCAGACTATGTGCACCTCCTTGACTGCGGGCGCTCTTTGCGTGCTTCGACCGTATGGAACCGTGGCTGTTCCCATAGCTGGATTGCTCCTTTCCTTTCCTCTGTCGCAAACGATAACGGACCGCCGAGACCTCGATGAGTCCGTAGAATCGGCCTGTCGCGAGATGGTTACAAGCGTAACGGCCCCGTTTTACTTCTCCATGGAAGTACCAGGTGCCGCATCGGGGATTTCCCGATTGAATAAAAAGAGGGAAAAATGTGGGTCAGGCGGACTTTTCGCTCACGTTCCATTGCACTGCATGCTGCACCAATTCCCGGGCGTTTCTGAGGGATAGCTTTTCCTTGATGTGGGCCTGGTAGGATTCAACTGTTTTTACGCTCAGGTGTAATTCATCGGCAATCTGCCGGGTTCCGTGCCCTTCTCCAATCAGCCGGAAGACCTCCAGTTCGCGGTTGGTGAGTCCTCCCACCGAAGAACGCTTGGAGGTATTGACGCCGCGAACGTAGTGTTGCAGCATGCCACTGGCGATGCGTTCACTGACATAAATTTCTCCGCTGAGAATTCGACGCAACGCCACCAGCACTTTTTCGCTCGCCTCCTGCTTCATGATGTAGCCGTCGGCACCGGCGCGCAGCGCTCGTTCGGCATACACAGATTCATCGTGCATGGAAAGAATCAGAACGGGCAGGCGGGGCGAATTGATGCGTATGTTTTTGAGTAGTTCCAATCCGTCCGGACCGTTGAGAGAAATGTCGACAATCAGGATGTCGGGCCGGGTAGTCTGAATCGCCGACAGGGCGGAGTGCATATTTTCCGCCTCACCGCAGACAGCCAGATCGGTTTCCTGATTGATCAGCAGCGTCAGTCCCTGACGGACGATGGGATGATCGTCAACCAGAAAAACCATTTTCTTTTTTGCGGACGAGAGACCGCTAATCTGTCTATGCATCATTCGCCGCC
>CATPBY010000318.1 GCA_955652845.1 uncultured Terriglobales bacterium
ACAACAGCGCGGAAGGCCCGTAAATAGCGGCCCAAAGCGAGATTTGCTCCGCAAAAATGGCTCACGATCGACGCTTTAACCCTATTATCTTGAAGCACATGAGTTTTTCGGGAATGAGTGCAATCGCGCTTTATCGGCGGTGGACTACCGCCGGGTTAATCTTTCTACCCGGCCCGCCACAGGACGTTTGGGCCTCGGCTAATTCTTGTTAACTAAGCCTCTTCTGCATTTGACAACTGAGCTTTGAAGTCTAGCCTTACCAGTGATCTTTTCAGCAGCCAGCTTCTGGTATCGGCTAACACTGAAAAAGTCCCGCACTAGGATTTTCGAGTCACACGCCGCAGAATCGCGGGACCGACCTCTGCCACGTTCAAGGGCGCACACGCGCGAGAGGGCTAGTTTTTGTGACTTCAAATGTCCTTCCGTTTGTGTTGTGAGGTCATCCGGCTTCAAAAATGTTTTCAAGAGGAGGTACTTCAATGACGACGCAACTGAAAGACAGAACGAGACTGATCCTTTGGCTCACGGTCTGCCTGCTGCTGAGTGTGGCGATCTCCGGCACTGCTGATGCCCAGTACACCCAGTTCAATCTGGTTTCAACTAATTCACCATCCACTCCTAACAACGACGCCCACCTGGTGAATGGCTGGGGACTCGCGTTTTTCCCGACCAGCCCCTTCTGGGTCTCGGACAATGGCACAGGGGTTTCCACACTTTATGACCACTCCGGCACCCCGGTCCCGGGCACTAAGCCATTGGTGGTGACGATTCCACCGGCCCCTAGTAAACCCTTCGGGCCGGTCGGTTTGCCCACCGGTATAGTCCCCAACTCCACCGGCGGTTTCGTGGTTTCTGAAAACGGTAGCTCAGGGCCCTCGTTTTTCCTGTTCGACACGGAAGACGGAACGATCAGTGGCTGGAATCCCAGTGTGGATTTGAATAATGCGATTATCGCGGTCGACAACTCTGGGTCTCACGCCATTTACACCGGGCTAGCCATAGCCAGAAATCGCAACGGCACCTTCCTTTATGCGGCAGATGCCAACAACAACAAGGTGGACATGTATGACAGCAACTTTCATTTGGTGAAGTCCTTCACCGATCCGGCAACCCCCGCTGGGATGGGTGCCTACGGAATTCAGCAAATTCGTGGCTTACTGTATGTGACGTTCGGCACTCCCGTGCCCTTTCAGGGCGGAGCGATAGACGTCTTCGATACTAATGGCAAGCTCCTCAAAAGGCTTGCGACCAACGGACCAGCGGGTCCGCTGGAAGCCCCTTGGGGCACTGCTCTGGCGCCCGGAGACTTTGGTCCTTTCAGCAACGCATTGTTGATTGGGAACGTCGACGACGGACACATCAATGCGTTCAATCCTAAAACCGGCGCGTTTCTCGGCGCCCTCACCTATGCGAATGGAAGGAAAGTTACGATTGGCGGATTGTGGGCGCTTCAGTTCGGTGCTGGCAATCCGGCCAACGGGGACAAGAACCAACTGTTCTTCACTGCGGGACCGAACGGGTACAGAAAGGGTCTATTCGGCATGATCACAGCGAAAGGTACGGACTAGACAACTAAAACGTGTTGAATTGCAAATGACCCGGCAGGATTCCTCGATGAGAAGGCAAACTTGGGGCGCGCCGAACTTCTTACGGACGCCCCCAGCCTTTTGCGATCACTCTGTCGCAAGATAAAAACCGACAGTTATATTCTGGATTTCGGCTATTTCTCGCCTCAGCGCCTCGACTCGCTCTCGAATGATTATACCTGCGCCCTCAGGAGACCTCACTGCAACTTCGCGTACTCCGCCTTGGATTCTTTCAGGATGGGGATGTCGGGGTCGGCGTCTTTCCAGAGGGCGAGAAAGTCCTGATACGCTGCTCTCGCCTTTGCCGGGTCCCCGGTCATCACATAGGCCCGCCCCAGGCCCAGTTTTGCCAATGAATGCTCGGCAAATGTCGGATGGATCCCAGGATGATCCACGATTTTCTGAAATTCCGCTGCGGCTGCGCTGCCTTGGTGCGCAGCCATATAAGCTTCGCCACGCAGATACACGGGGTAGAGAGTTACCCCACCGATTGACCCGAGTTCATAGGGCGCCGCCGAGGCGAGCGCTTCGAGCGCCTTGGTGGCGCTGCCGCGTTGGAGAGCAGCGGCCGCGTGGATCATTGGCAGATATTCAAACTGCACGATCGTGTCTTCGGGGAAGCGTTTGGCCAAGTCTGCGGCCAGCCGGGTGGCTTGAGGAGCGTCCCCCGCTAGACCCAGCGCGATGGCCGATACAGCCTCTACATTTCTGCCATTCAAGAGAGCGAGCGCGGCCTGCGCTTGCTGCTTGGCTCGGCCCATGTTGCCCACCAGCGCCTCGCGCACCGCCGCTTCGGCCTCGTAGGCCGCCGCCGGTTCTTTTTCATCTGCACGTTGGGCGGAGTCGGACGCGCGCCGCGTTAACTCCCGCGCTTTGGCAAACTGCCCGCCATAAGTGGCAGTGTCGGATTCGCTGGCGAACATGAGGTCTTCGAATCCGGGTTTTCCCATCAGCCCAGCTGCCTCACGCTCCATTCCTGCCGCATCGTGTTGCAGGAAATCAATGGCGTAAAGATTGAAGTGAATCAATGGACTATCCAGATTGTGGGCTTGCGCCTCCTGTGCCGTGGCTCTGGCTTCGTCCAGACGATTGACCTGCAAGTACGAGGCGACGAGATTCCCGTAAGCGAGCCCGCTGGGATTGAGCTTTAGAAACTCCAGCGTGGCAGCGAGGGCCTTGTCGTAATCGCCCAGATAGAAGTAGATGCCCCCCAGGCTGCCGGGTGGAACACCGTCGCGCGGGTAAGTCTGCGCCCACAACTCATAGGTCTTGCGC
>CATPBY010000319.1 GCA_955652845.1 uncultured Terriglobales bacterium
AAAAGAGATCAGCAACACTGACGCCAACACGAAGGTCAACCTGCAGCAATTGCTGCAGAGCCTGGCATCGACGATTCCCGAGCCGAGCAACGACACACCGCTGCTGATGAAGGCGGCCGAGCATATGGCGATCCGCTTCGCCCTGGATCGTTTCCAGAAGGGCGAAGTGAAGGTCAATGCGGTGCACCAGATGATGGAGCACATGAGCCGGCAGATGGATACGTTGCGTCAGATCCTGCGCATCCAGGAAGACAAGATGGGCAAGGCGGGAATCCTGGTGGAATCGCACGCCGACATCCTGGACCGCATGTTCTGGGCTGAGGTGCCGGAGGCGGGCAAGAAGAGCGTGCTGCTCTCCCATGAGGCTCCCTGCGTGCCTCCGCGCAACGTGCGCCAATTTGTTGAGCTCCTGTTGGATCGTGGCGACACGGAAAGCGCCGGCGCAATTCTCGGCAACTACATCAATTGTCTGGATGCGAAGGATGGCGACTCTCGCCGCAAAACAGCGACTGGTGTCAGTCAATTGGCTGACCTGTTTGCCGCTGCCGGCGGCGACGTGATGAGCGCCACGCTGCGAAAAATGGGGGAGGCGCTTGGCAAAGAAGGCGATCCGGAAATGCAGAGCCTGCTGGGCGCAGCCTTTGTGCGGCTGAGTTCCGAAGCCAGCGCTCACAAACAGTACGGAGCGCTGGGCGAACTTTGCCAGGCAATGGAGTCTATAGCCAGGCAGCGGCCAGTGCTGGCGACGGAGCTGCGGCCGCGAATCGGCGTGGAAAACCGGCTGCCTGAATTCATTGAAGAAGCTTTACACCTGCCGCAATTTCCTCCGGATTTACTGGAAGTTCTGCGCCGTACCAGCCAGGCGTCGGTGGAACACCTTGCCGACCGCTTCTTCCGCTGCATGCGTCGTGAAGAATGCGATCGCATGGTGGACCTGGCGCGGGAACTTGGGGCTCCGGCGCAGCAGCAGTTGCGCGAAATATTGCGGACCGGCCAGCCGCGTCATGCCGCGTCAGTAGTTGGACTGATGAGCCGCCTGGACGTGCCCACGCTGCTGGAATTGCTTCCTGTACGTCTGCCTGAGTGGAACCGTTTTTACCATGATGTAATCGTGCGCCAGGTGGCTTATGGCGCCGCTCACGATCGCGGCCGTTCGCTGCTCGAGCTACTGGAGATTATGGATCCGCTGGTTCTGCCCCAGGCAGTGGATGAGATTGGCATGAGCGGCGACCGCACCGCTGTGCCGCCGCTGATTGTGATGGCCGAGGCTGGCGAAGCCCAGGGCCGTTCGCCTCTGCTGCAATTGAAAGCAGTCGAGTCACTTGGCAGGCTGCGCGAACCGGAGGCGATCCCGGTGCTTCGCAATCTTCTGGAAACCAAGAAAATGTGGAAGTGGGCAAATCATCGCGAGCTGCGCATCGCGGCGGCGCAAGCCCTGGTCAAAATCGATCCGCGCTACGGCAATCAGGTCATGTCGGACAGCGGTCTGGAGCCCGCCGAACTCGCGGTCGCGCCCCTGGATGCGGCGCCCGCCTGTCCGTGGGTGCGGCAGCGCCGCTACGAACGCATTGTGTTGCGCAAGACATTGTCGGCCACGATCAGCAGTTCCTGGGGAAAATCCAGCATCTTGATTCGCGAGTTGAGCTTGGGCGGCGGCATGGGGACAAAGGAAGACAACCTGCGCGTCGGCTCTGAGGCGAACATTGATATCTCGGTGGGCGTCCGTCATGTCCGCGGCCAGGTGCTGCTGCGCCGCGCCCGGGTCAATGAAGTAGGCTTCGAACTGGTAAATACTGATCTCGAAAGCCGATACCGTCTGCGCCGCGTGCTGGTTGAGTCGCTGGAACGTGCGCCTGAAACTAAGAGCGGAGACTGGGACGGGCAGCGCAAGTTCTAGTTTCCAGGACGTTCAGAGAAAAAAGCCTCTGCCATCGCAGAGGCTTAAGTTTTTTGGAATATTTCTATTTCACTTTCGCAAAAATAATAACCAGCGTGTAAAGCGCCAGAGACTCGATCAGCGCCAGACCAAGAATCAGCGCCAGCTGAATCCCGGGACGCGCCGCTGGATTGCGCGCCAACCCCTCGGCAGCGGCCGCTGTAGCTTTCGCCTGCGCCAAACCGCAGATGGCCGAAGCAATTGCCATTGAAAATCCAGCGGTAATGGCAACCCAGTTGACCGCGCTGGCGGCTTCCCCGCCCTGCGCGAAGACCGGCACTGCCAGGAACATGCAAGCCAGCGCCATGAACAGATAACTCAGCTTACGCATTTGTTTCTCCTTTTATGAATTGCCGCCAGTGGGTGGTTGACGTCATCCTCGTGCAGACGCCCTCACGCTTGCGGCGGTTGTCGGTCTTCAGCAAACCGAGCTGAGAACCGCGAACTCACATGTGAAGACCGCGATTTAATTTCGCCCTTAGTGTTCTTCCGCCACAGCTCCCGCCAGGTACACGGTGGTCAGAAGAATGAAGATGTAAGTTTGCAAAAACGAAACTCCGATATGAAGCCCAAGAAATAGAATGGGCACACCGAGTGGAACCAGGGAAAAGAAAACCAGAGTAACCATATCGCCGGCGAACATGTTGGCGAAAAGACGGATAGTCAAAGAGAGCACGCGCGCCAGATGGCTGATGAGCTCGATAGGGATCATGAGAGGCGCCAGAATCGGCATCGGTCCAGCAAAATGCTTCAAATACGCGACGCCCGCATGCTTGAATCCCTGGACCTGGTAGTAAACAAAAGCGCAGATGGCGCAGCCCAGGGGAACTACGGGAACCGCGGTGGGCGATTCGAATCCTGGGATTAACCCGATAAGATTGCAGAACAGGATGAAGAAGGCCAGGGCCATGAGGAAGGGCGTGAAGCCCTCGCTGTGGTGTCCGACGATCTCGGCGCTCTGACCTTCGATAAAACCGTGGGCTCCCTCGAAAATATGCTGTAGAGGACCGGGTTTTTCTACCGAAAGTCGCGACCTCACCAGAGCGAACAAAACGATCAGGAAGAGGAACACCAACAACTCCATGGCAAAAGCGTTCTTGATCGGGGCTTCGGGATGCCTGACTTCGATGTGGAGCGCTTGCAGCACCCCCGTGACCGGGCCGGCGAAGAGGCGGTTTAGAAGTGCGGTAAACCAGAGTTGTTCGGGCATGAATCAGTTCTTAGCTTTAATTTGTTTCTTCAGTTGAATGGATGCTACAGTCCACGCGCCAGGGCTGCATACAACTCGTAGACGGCTTCGCACGCGATCCCTGCTACGGGCAGGAACAGGCCGGCAAAGAGCCCATAAAGACTCGCCGGGGAAACAGTGAATATAACATAGGCCGCGAGGGCCATCAAAAAGTAGCGGGACAGAAAACGCAGGACGATTCCCCTGCTTGATTGAAAAGTTCCACTGGCACTGATGCGATCGGAAAGGGCGGATACTACACGCTTCAGCCAGTGGAAATTCAAGTATGCGATGACGCATCCGCAGGCAAATCCTAACGCAATATGCCAGCCGTAAATTCCCCAGGCCGCGGCGCTGCATAGCACTGCCAGCACGACCATGGAATGCGAGATGCGAGCCAGAGCCTCAGAATAAAAAGCGCCGGCGTTCGCTTCCATAGTGAAGGGCTGGGGCAAGAAATTATTCCGCAGAAGTCACTGTGCGAATGAGTTCGACGAACCCGGCGACGATGCCCAGGATCAATCCCGCCAGATACAACCAGGTGGTATGCAGCCAGCGATCCAGCCCCGCGCCGATGAGCCATCCTG
>CATPBY010000320.1 GCA_955652845.1 uncultured Terriglobales bacterium
AAGTTGGACATCTCGAGCAAAACTTCCTTCGTCCGGTTCAGTTAACTTTAGAGCGAGTTAGGCCACCGCGACTTCATTCCGTTTCCCCTGGCGCAGAAATGCTCCGGCTTCGGGGAAGCCGAATTGTTGTCAAGAGGCCAAAGCTGCTGGAAATGGCGTAAGTCGCTCCCTCTGTTGAGAATATATCCCGGCTGAGCATGTCCCATTCTAGCGGTTGAACCTGCTATCCTGAAATTAAAGGGTTACGAAAGTTCACGAAGGCACGCCGTCCCGCGCGTGCCTTAACTTTTTATTCAGGGCTGGGCGCTTTGTTGTCCAGTTCGCATTCCGCGACGTTTTCTTTCCTTTATGAGATTAATTCTGTTTGTAATATGGACGGCCACGGCCGTGTGGGGTCAATTCGTCTCTGGGGGCGGAGCTGTGGGTAGCGGCGTAAGCACGTGGGGAGGGCTGACCTGCGGACCACCCGGATATCTGTGTTCGCGCCTCGACCTCAACATCGCAAATAATCCCGCTGTGCCTCCGAGCGTTGGAGCCAACAATTGCACGGCGGGTTCATTGAACACCTGCGGAAACCTGCTGGGCCGCAACACGGTGGTCGCCGATCCCGACTTCGGCAGCCGCATCGTGCGAATTACCGACGCGAACCTTGATCCCGCGCAGCCTAATTCGACGGTCGGCGCATCATGCGGAGGATCGCAGGGGGCGATGACTCTCAACGTCGATTCCACCATGCTGGTGGTGTGCAACACCAGCGGTCGCTCTTACCCCATGACGTTCAACAGCACCTCGATGCAGGCCGCGCTGCTTTACGTCGGCGCATCGGGATTTCCCAACGGCTATTTCGTGGGTAATAACCTGATCTGGAGCCGCAAGAACCCCTTCCTGGGATACGTGCTCGCGGGCACTGCCATTCAGGGCTTCTGCTTCGCCGACCTGGTGGCGGGACTGTGCCCGATCGCGGGGCCGCTCGATACCGTTACCCCGCCATCGGTGGGTAATGGCCGCATCTTCACCGTGTACGATTTCACCAGCAGCAACAAATGCCTGGGAACAACCATCTTTCCCGGCGGCTTCTCTCCGGACTGGACCAACTTCGGCCAGCCCTCGGCCAACGATACGTCTTTCAACGCGGCCTATTCTTATGACATTTCCGGCACGGCCAACGTAACCAACGGCTCAACCGATGTGACCTGGGCCGGCGGAGCACAGTTCGCCAAGCGCTATAAGGCGGGAAACACTCTGCTGCTCGGCGGCGTCACTTACCACATTACCTCGATCAATAGCGTCACCGACATCACCATCACCGCCGCCTACGCGGGCGCGACCGGAACCGCTGCCTATACCCTGAAAGGCTTTCAGGGTACCGGAGTGAACGCCGTGGTGTACGTGCCAGGACCGGGCTGCACCATGCTGAATACCGAAACCGGCGCGATGACCTCCGATTTTTCGACCGACGGCACTATCGGCATCACCGATCGCTGGACTTTACACGACAGCTTCGCTTCGGCCGGGAGCACCTATTCGTTCCTGGGATCGACCTCCTGCCTGAGTGCCTCCTGCCCTACGGGCAGCATCCTGCCCTACATCTGGCAGATTGGGACTACAACGGTGCGGGGCTGCAGCGGCATTGGCTGCGCTGGTCACTACACCGAAGCCGCGGGATACAACAAATTCATCAACAACGGCACCAATCCCTGGCAGGACACTTTTAACCTGCGATCGTTTTCTTCCCCCGCAACTCCGGGATGCTTTTTTTCCTGCGGCGGTTCGGCTACACCAGCGGGCCTGGCGCCGCCCTGGGACAACCATCCTTCGTGGAACAACGTGGATCCGGCCGACAGCATGCCCTTTGTGACATCGAGTTTCAGTCCGACCACGCCATTCCCCGCCGCCCTGTATAACGAAATTTTCGCGGTGAATCCGGGGAGCGGCGCGATCTCGCGCTTCGCCCACAACTTCATCACCGAGCGATCGCAAACCTTCATCACTCAGCAAGGCATTGGGCAGGTTTCCCAGGATGGCCGCTTTTTCCTGTTTTCCTCAGACTGGCTGGGGACGCTGGGAAGCACGTCCGGAGCCGCTACTTGCACCGTGGGCACCAATTGCCGCGGCGACGCGTTCGTGGTGGAGTTGAAGTGAGAGTCCTGCGCCAGCAAGCAGCGTATTAGCGGGCAATGTTTGAATGGCTAAAGCGGGCTAATACGAAACGCCCTGCGGGCACTTCTTGCCCTGATCGCCTTGAGGACAGTAGACTCCGGACAAGGAAACGATGAAGAGGCTGGCGCTTCATGCCTTCCAGCGTTGTGGCTTATTCTCCTTCACCCGCGCCTTGTCGGCGGGCAAGGCGCGCATCCTTATGTATCACAATTTCTCTGGGCCAGGAGCAGACGGAGGCGGCCTCAGCGAGGCCGTCGCACGGCAGCAATTCGATTATCTGCGGCAGCATTTTAAGGTAGTGCCGTTGTCCCGTATCGTGGCATGCCTCGCGGCAGGGAAGAAACTGGAGAGGCACTGGGTTGCACTGACCATTGATGACGGGCGCCGGAATTGCTATGAGTTCCTTTTCCCTCTTCTGAAGGAATACCGGATGCCCGCAACCTTCTTCGTGGTCAGTTCGTTCATCGCGGGCGAAGACTGGATCTGGACGGACAAGGTGTCTTGGCTTAGTGAGCAACCCGGGCATAGGGAACAATTGGCGCCGAATAATCTTCCTCAGCTATTCCGCTCGCTCAATCGCATGCGGCCGGAAACGCGAAACCAGCGAATCGAGGAGTGGGCCGCAGGCGCGGGAGTGTCTCTTCCGCAGAAGCCTCCAGCCAGATACGCGGCGTGTAGCTGGGCGGAGCTGAGAGAAATGGCGGGGTCGTTGGTAGAAATTGGCTCGCACACGGCGACGCATCCCATACTTTCGAGCATTACGGATGAAGAGTCATGGAAGGAATTGATCGAGTCTCGCCGGCAGATTGAAGAGGGAATCGGTGGCAAGGTGAGCTCCTTTTGCTATCCCAATGGCCGCCTGGAGGACTACCGGCCGAGCCAGGCGAAGCAAATACGAGAAGCCGGCTACGACTGTGCCGTGGTAGCCGATTCTGGCCTGGTGAAAAACGGCGCAGATCGGTATCGACTACCGCGAGTGGGGATGGAACGCAAGACGGAGAGCGTGGAGATGGCCAAGTACCTGGATGGTATGGCTCACTACCAATCAAAACTTTGGCCGAAGAGAAATTTCCTACAGCGTGAACCGGAAGAGATCGTGGGTTAATTGAGTTGAACCACGAAAACGTCTCCGCGGCAATTTTTGCCTAACTCGCACGACGAGGACCCGGCTTCCGACCCCAGAGTGCCCATCCAATCCGAGTTAAACATGAAGAACCGGCCGTCCTGCGAAACCTGGCCAATGGCCTCCTTGTCGGCGAACCTGTGGGACCGGGCGGTAATGAAGCTATGAGCGAAACGCGACACCGTTCCGGTCCCGAT
>CATPBY010000321.1 GCA_955652845.1 uncultured Terriglobales bacterium
ATCATAAGCGGCTGGATGAAATAGTGGAACGCTCCTTGAAAGTCTCTGCCCTGTGGGATGAGGTGAAAGATCAACTGCGCAAAAAGTCCGGGGCCAGCCTCTCCGGAGGACAGCAGCAGCGTCTTTGCATCGCGCGCGCCCTGGCGGTTGAGCCCCAGGTGCTTCTGATGGACGAGCCCTGCTCGGCGCTTGATCCGATCTCCACCGGCAAGATTGAAGAGCTGATCTTTCAACTCAAGGAACGATTTACTATCGTGATCGTCACTCACAATATGCAGCAGGCGTCCCGGGTGGCGGAGTTCACCGGATTTTTCCTTCTGGGCAGGCTGATCGAGTTTGATAAGACTGAAAAGATCTTCACCACTCCCTCCGACAAACGTACGGAGGACTACATTACAGGCAGGTTTGGATAATGGCGCGCACCCGATTCTTGCAGGGGCTGGATGAACTCCGGGCACGTTTGCTTCGTATGGGCGGACTGGCTGAACAGGCTGTAGACCGCGCCTGCCAGGCTTACCTCGATCGAGATCTCAGTCGCTGTCAAATGGTGCTCGAGGGCGAAGCGCAAATCAACCTGGCGGAACGTGAAATCGACGAACTGGCCTTCGATCTCCTGGCCATGCAACAGCCCATGGCTGTTGATCTGCGTTTTATCCTCGCGGTAACCAAGATTAATTCCGACCTGGAGCGCGTCGGAGATCAGGCAGTCAACATCGCTGAGCGCGTCATGGACATGGTCGAACTCCCCGCCGTCCCCCTGCCCGTGGATATTGCCCGCATGTCTGCCGCAGTCTCCGCCATGGTCCGCCGCTCGCTTGAATCTTTCATCGAAGGTAAGGCCGAACTTGCTCAGGCTGTGCTGGAGATGGACAACGTAGTAGACCGCATGCGCGACGAAGCCTTTATCACCCTGGTCAAGACCATGAATGAGCGTCCCGAGGTTACGCGGCAGGCACTGGATTCACTGCTGGTCGCCCGCAATCTGGAACGGGTGGCTGATCATGCGACCAATATTGCCGAGGACGTAATTTTCTGGGTGCGGGGCGCCGACGTCCGCCACAACGTGCAGCCCGAACCTCCAGCCCCACAGGAAGTCAGCGAAGGCCACTGAACCAGGGCTTAGAGTTTTCCGGTCCTGCGCTGTAGTCCCTTTCTGTCTGTATACTGCAAACTTCTTTTCTCTTAATTGTATGGAGGACCTTTGACGCGTTTCGGCCTGGTTGTGGTGATTTGCTCAACTTATATCTCACTGGTTGCCCAGAATTCCCCCAGTTCCCGCCAGATTCACCTCCCCACCAGCAAACGGTTGAGCGCTCCCTCGCCGGGACGGATCGGTTCTTTGAACAGCTTTCCATCGACTATCGCTCTCAGCCCTGACGGGCGCTACGCGGCGATTTTGAACGATGGTTACGGCACGCAACAGGCTCTGGCCCGGCAATCGATTTCAATTCTGGATTTGCAAACCAACCAACTTTCCGATTTTCCCGACGATCGCCTTCCTGAGGAAGCGCGGCAAAGCTACTTCCTCGGCCTTACCTTCAGCGCGGACGGCAGTCGTCTCTACGCGTCCATGGTTTCCCTTACTGATCCCAGCGGCGAGAAGCCGAATGACACAGGAAACGGGATCGCTGTTTACAGCTTTCAGCAGGGCAGGATTTCCGCAGAACGCTTCATCAAAATTGCGCCGCAAAAGATTGCTATAGGAAAGAAAGTGGCTTTTGGCCTGCGTAAAACAGCAGCCGGCACATCAATTCCTTATCCCGCAGGCCTTGCGGTAATTAGCGGGGAGGAAGGCGACAGGCTGCTGGTCGCGAATAATCTCTCGGATAACGCGGTGCTGCTGGAAGTCAAGAGTGGTCAAATCCTGCAACAGTTCGATCTCAGCACTCATGAAGTGGTTCCGTCGTCATTCCCTTATAGCGTAATTGCCGCCCGCGACGGGCGGACGGCCTGGTGCAGCCTGTGGAATGCATCCAGGATTGCGAAGCTTGATCTCACCACCGGCCAGGTTACGAAGTGGATTTCGCTGCTGGAATCAAAGTCCAGGACTCTTCCCGGCTCGCATCCGACTGCACTGCTATTTAGCCCGGACGAGAAATTCTTGTACGTCGCTCTTTCCAACGCTGACGCGGTCGCAGTAATCGAAACAGAGAGTGGAAGCGTCATTCATCTTGCATCGACGCGGCCTTCCGCGCAGGAGTTTGCCGGGAGCTACCCCAACGCTCTCGCCCAATCCGGCGATGGTAAGCGCCTGTTCGTAGCCGACGCTTCACTCAATGCGATCGCCGTCTTCGATACCGCGACGTTGGCCAAGCCTGGAATCGAATTTCCGCTTCCTCATGAAGCTTTGGGCTTTATTCCCACCGAGTGGTATCCCAGCGCTCTGGCTACTGCCGGAGATGATCTGCTAATCGCCAGTGCCAAGGGTCAGGGCGCCGCTCCCAACAACAATATGGGCGGGACTCCCTATGAACGCCGCCGCCGCGAGACTCCCTACATACCAACGTTGCTCGCCGGATCGATCGCCCGGCTGAACTTTCGCAACCTGGAGAAAAATTTCCCTGAGCTTACTCGCCAAGTGGAAGACAGCAATCTGCTGAATACGGCTTCCAGCAAGATTCAATTCCAGCGCGGCTCGAATCCTATTCACCACGTGATTTACGTGATTAAGGAAAATCGCACCTATGACCAGATTCTGGGTGATCTGAAGGTCGGCAACGGGGATCCATCTCTCACCATGTATGGTCGCGACATCACACCCAATGAACACAAACTGGCATTACAGTTCGGTGTGCTGGATAACTTTTACGACAGTGGAGAAGTCTCCGGCAACGGCCATGACTGGTCGACTGCCGCCATCACTTCTGACTATAACGAGAAGACCTGGCAGATTGGCTATCGTTCCAGGGAGCATACCTACGATTACCAGGGAATTGTCGGCGGCGAACTCCCCCTGGAAATTGGAGAGCCCGATGTGGATGCGCCGTCGACCGGGTACATCTGGGACAACGCTGCCAGCCACGGCATTACGTACCGCGATTACGGGGAGTACATTGGCGGCATCTGGTGCAATCCGAGCCGCAACAAAACTGCGGTGAATGAGGATTCAGATATGCCCACCGCCCCGTGTCCCAGGCCGGTGGTAAATAAGGGCGAACCGCTTCCTTCAAATGTGGGCCAACCACACGGTTCACCCAGCCCGTGGCCGTGGCCAGTACCGGTTCTGAAACGCACCAAGCCGACTAAGGATGTATTGCGCGACCACTTCGACCCGCAATACCCCGACTTCAATACTGAATATCC
>CATPBY010000322.1 GCA_955652845.1 uncultured Terriglobales bacterium
CACAGGTTTATCGATAAAGAGGCCATTGGCCAGATTTCCCAGGATGGCCGGTTTTTCATATTCAATTCTGATTGGATGGGCACGCTGGGCTCAGAGTCTGGTTCTTCAGCTTGCACCATCGGAACTGATTGCCGCGGTGACGTTTTCGTTGTGGCGGCTAGATAAGCCGGCTGAGCCTGAGGCTAGAAGAACAGAGTCAACGAGCAGAGCTCTGCTGCACAGAAGCTGATGTCTGCTTGTAAGATGTCTGCCCCGTAACGATGAATAGAAAATTACTCTCAGTGTATCGGTCTCGACTCAAGCAGCGGCGCGGAGGCCACGGCGCCAAATACCAATCAAAGTCCACGCTCTCAAGAATCAAGGTTTCCGTTTATTAACAACCGCCTTGATTACACCGTAAGCTGCCAGGCACAGCCAGAAATCCAGCAGTAACCCGATGTCTACGCGAAAGGGAATGTGCCGTGCACTGGGGGGAAGGTGTGGCGCGAGCAAGAAATATGCCAGGTTCCCCGCCAGAACCGCGATTAGTGCGTCTATGAATTTAGCCACGGCGACAGCATTCTTAGACACCGGGCAACTTCCTTCGGAAACGATGAAACGTAAGAATCCAGTAGATGCTATCGCTTTTGTTACCATCCACTCAGATGCTGGAACCGGGAACCTCCGTTCGGTTCGTGAAAGGCATTGGCCCGCGTCTGGCCGAACTGTTGGCGGCCAAGAGCATTCACAACGTCGATGATCTGCTCCACTACCTGCCCTTTCGTTACGAAGACCGCGTGAACCCGCGGGGTATTTCTGAACTGCGCGCGGGAGAAATGGCGACGGTGATCGCAGAAGTTCGCAATTCTGGCCTGTTCCACACCCGGCGAATGCCCATCTTTCAGATGACTGCGGGACAAGGCCGAAGCCGGCTGAAAAGCATCTGGTTCAATGCCGCCTATCTGCGTGACAAATTCAAGCCCGGGCAAATGATTGCGCTCTATGGCAAGGTTGAACAGGACCAATACAGCGGGGAGCTGCAGTTGGTGCAGCCGCAATTCGAGATCATTGGCGACCCCGACGGCTCGATTGATGCGGCGGAGCAAAAGGCCGCCGCTTCGCTGGAGGTTGGACGGATCGTTCCGATTTACGAGTCCGCCGGGCAAGGCCGGCTGACGCCGCGCTGGTTTCGCCGCATGATCCGGACCGCGCTCGACAATCTACCGCAGGACCTCCCTGATCCGATTCCCGCCATAACTCGGCAGCGCCTCAGCCTTATTCATCCGCGTGAGGCAATGTGGAAGGTTCATTGGCCCGATCCCGGAGAAAGCTTCGCCGATTTGCAGGCGTCACGAACTCCGGCGCACGTTCGCCTGATTTTTGAAGAGTTGTTTTTCCTTGAATTAGGACTTGAACTCAAACGCCGGGAGCAGAAAGCACAAACCGGAATTGAATTTAAACTCGACGATCTGGCGCGCGAGGCGATCAAGAAGATACTGCCCTTCCATCCCACCACGGCACAGAAGCTCGTGCTCAAAGAGATTGCCTCGGACATGGGGCAGCCGTCCCCAATGCGTCGACTACTGCAGGGGGACGTGGGATCGGGCAAGACCATCGTCGCTTTCGAAGCCGCCATTATTGCAATGGAGAACGGATATCAAGTGGCGCTGATGGCGCCCACCGAGATTCTCGCTCAACAACATTATTTCTCCGCGCGGCGAATTCTGGAAAGCGCAGGCTACCGGATCGTTCTACTCACCGGTTCGCTTGAGGACAATCGCAAGCGGGAAATTCGCCGCCACATCGCTCAAGGGAATGCCCAACTGGTTATCGGAACCCACGCCTTGATCGAGCAAGCTGTCGAATTCGCCAGCCTCGGTCTGGTGATCGTCGATGAGCAACACCGCTTCGGAGTGCTCCAGCGCTTCAAACTGATGAAGAAAAGCGCCGATGAACGTGCAGGGACAGCCGCCCCCGGCGGTCCGGCCGAACGAAGATCCGCAGTTTCTGCCGAGCCTGACGTTCTGGTCATGACTGCCACGCCCATCCCAAGAACTCTTGCGCTGACGCTATATGGCGACCTCGACGTTAGTGTCATTGACGAGATGCCGCCAGGCCGTACTCCGATTATCACTCGACGTGTGTCCGATGATCGCTCGATTGAAGTTTGGGATTTTGTGCGTAATCAGGTCGCTGCGGGTCAGCAGGCATACGTGGTGTATCCGCTTATCGAAGAAAACGAAGAGACGGAGCTCAAAGCCGCCATCAAGATGTACAAGGAACTCAACAATCGAGTGTTCCCAGACCTGAGAGTAGGCCTCCTGCATGGTCGTCTTGACTCCGACCTGAAGGAACAGACCATGCGGCTGTTCCAAAAGGGTGAAATTGATGTTCTGGTCGCTACCACCGTGATCGAAGTGGGAGTGGATGTGGCAAATGCTACCGTCATGGTCATCGAGCACGCCGAACGCTTCGGACTGTCCCAGCTTCACCAGCTCCGCGGAAGAATCGGGCGCGGAGCAGGAAAGTCGTACTGTGTTCTGATGACCGGAGGGAAGATTTCGGAGGTTGGGGAACGACGGCTGGATGCCATGGTCCGCACTAACGACGGCTTCCAGATCGCGGAACTTGATCTCGAACTTCGTGGCCCGGGCGAGTTCTTTGGCACACGGCAAACCGGTCTGCCGAGTTTTCAGGTGGCAAACCTTATCCGCGATCGCCAGTTGCTGGAAGCAGCCAAGCGCGAGGCCGCCGCTGTACTGGATGGTCCGAACCAGGAGATCTCGAAAGCAGAGATTGACCGCGCCTTGCGGCACATGCGGGCCCGCTGGCAGCGCACTTACGGCTTAGTGGAAGTTGGTTAGAAATTACGAGGACATGGGAATCGACACCGGTGAGCGAGCACAACTCGGGTAGGGACAGAGGGCGGCTGTCCCCACGCAAGCCTTGGCGATAATGACGGCCAGTTAGGCGGCAGGCAGCGGCTGGGGGACGCCCCGTTTTTCGCTATATTTTTGAGATAATCATTTGGTGAAAGCCACATCGAAAGCCGACCTTTACCGCAAGTTGCCCGCCGTGGATGACCTGGTGCACAGCCCCCGACTCGCATCGTTAGTCTTGGACGACGGACTTCCAGCAGCCACCGATGCTGCTCGTGCCGCGCTGAGCCGCCTACGGACGGAAATTAGCGAAGGGCGGCTCGATTCTGCAGGGGTAGATTTGGCGCTTTCGGGGATTGTTGACGCGGTCGAACGTCATGCCAGGCAAATGCTGAGCCATTCCCTGCGCTCAGTTATTAATGCGACCGGGGTTATTCTGCACACCAATCTTGGCCGCGCGCCCCTGGGAGCTTCCGCAGTGGAGCATATGGGCGAAGTCTCCACGACTTTCTCTAACCTCGAATTCGATATTGCTTCCGGCGAGCGGGGCAAGCGGGATGAACACGTGGATCGGCTGTTCCGCAAACTTCTCAATGAAAGTCTAAGCCCGGACGAGAACCGTTCGGGCAAAATTTCCACCATTGTTGTGAACAACAACGCCGCCGCAGTTCTGCTGGTATTGAACACGCTGGCGGAAGGCGGCGAGGTCCTCGTTTCGCGCGGAGAACTGGTCGAGATCGGCGGCTCATTCCGTATTCCCGATGTGATGTTGAAGTCGCAGGCTGTCCTGCGGGAAGTGGGCACCACCAAACGCACGCGCCTCTCCGATTACGAAAGCGCGTTAAACGAAAAGACCCGGCTGCTGTTGCGGGTTCACCGCTCGAATTTTCAGATTACTGGTTTTACGGAGCGGCCACGAGTTGAGGACCTGGCGGAATTGGCGCGCCAGAGGAATATCCCTCTATTCGAGGATCTGGGCAGCGGCGTTCTGGTTGATTTGCAGTCTTTTGGAGTGAGCGGTGAGCCGAGTGTGCTCGACAGCCTGCGCGCAGGCGTGGATCTTGTCAGTTATAGCGGTGACAAGCTACTGGGTGGACCGCAGGCCGGAATTCTCAGCGGCCGCAGCGATCTGATCGCGCGCATGAGGACGAATTCACTCTTCCGTGCGTTGCGGGTGGACAAACTTACTTACGCCGGTCTCGAAGCAACGCTGCTGGCTTATGTCAAGCGCAACTATGCTGCAGTTCCGGTTCTCCGCATGATGAGTTTGTCAAAAGCAGAGATCGCGGCTCGCGCCCAAGCCGTCGCCCAGACGGTTCAATCGTCGCAGTTGTCGCTGCAGATGCAGGACGGAGAGTCCCTGATCGGCGGCGGAGCTGCTCCTTCTGCAACTCTGCCCACGCGCCTGTTGGCAATCAGTCACAGAAATCTCAGCGCAAATGAACTCGCGGCTCGCTTGCGGGGATCGGACCCACCCATCGTCGCCCGGGTCGAGGAAAGCCGCGTGTTGATTGATTTACGCACGGTCGGTCCGGAGCAGGACGAATCTGTGGCTCACGCATTGCAGCTCTTGGGTGGAGGACGACTTGAAGAATGAAGTTTCATGGTTAAACACGCGCGACTGTAGTTAATCTGAATTCTGAAATCTGAACCTGAAATCTGCGATTCGTAATCTGCATTTCACCTTGGCAACGCTTTACACCATTGGCCACTCTACCCGCACACTCGACGACCTGATCGAAAGCCTGCGCGCGCACTTCATCCAGACGCTGGCCGATATCCGGTCATTTCCCATGTCTCGCCGCCTGCCTCACTTTAACCGTGAAGCGCTGGAAAAGGCGCTGCCTGAGGTTGGGATCCGTTATTTATGGGTGAAAGAACTGGGCGGCCGTCGCAGGAAAATCCGCGACGACTCTCCTCATTCAGCGCTGCGCAGTTTGAGCTTCCGCAACTATGCAGATTACATGCTTACGCCGGAGTTTGAACACGGCGTCGCGGAACTGATTAAGTTGGCTGAGAAGTCTCCGACGGCTTACATGTGCGCCGAACGAGTGTATTTCCGCTGCCACCGCATGCTGGTTTCAGACTGGCTGGTCGCTCATGGACACGAAGTGCTGCACATTGATGGACCTGGACCCACCAGACCGCACAAGGCGATGGCGGAGGGACGATTGGTAGACAATCAACTGATTTACCGCGGCGACCGCTTACTGTAGTGTTTTGCAGACTGAGGCCAGATATTTTCGTTCTTGGATTTACTTGGCCGGAGGTGCAGCTGTTGTCGGCCATTCTTCCTGCGGTGAAACGTACTGCTTCACCTCGGCGGCCGCTTTTGTCAGATTCTCCAGCGTCCCGAGATCGCGCCAGTAGTATTCATCGGCGCGAAAACCTGCGATTTTCTCGCCGTCGGCGGCCAGGCGGAGATAGGAAGCAATAATGGAGAAGGCGCCTTCTTCTTTCAACATAGGTAAGAGCCTGGGCGAGATGACGTGGACGCCCGAAAAGGCCAGGGGTTGCGCGGTTTCGGAAGGGCAAACCATCTCAGGTTTCTCATGGCGAGATTGCCGCCGCCCGCATAGCCGCATTTCGTCGTCAAACAACAGGTAGCGGGAGGTTTCGCGGTCCTGTATGGCGAGTGTAGCCAGCGCCTTATTGGCAGCGTGAAATTGCGCCATTCGCCGCAGATCAATACTGCTGATCACGTCGACATTGTGCAGAATAAATGGATCGTTCTTCCCTTGATCATCAAGGAAAAAATGAGCGGCCTGCTTTAGGCCTCCGCCAGTGTCGAGCAAAGTATCTTCGCGAGAAACTTCAATTCGTATTCCGAAGTCATCGTTGGTTTTCAGATACTGCACAATCTGGTCGGCAAAGTGATGCACATTGATAATCACCTCGCGAATCTCAAAAGAACGTAAGCGGGACAGCGTGATCTCTAACATCGTCCGGCCGGCGACCTCTACCAAGGCCTTGGGCCGGTGGTCCGTGAGAGGGCGCAATCGCGTGCCTAATCCGGCGGCAAGAACCATTGCCTTCATTCCTGTATTTTCTCCAATTCACGATGCCGCACTATCACTTCAACTCCATTCCTGCCACGCAAGCGTTTCGCCAGTTGTTCTGCCAGATACACGGAGCGATGCTGCCCGCCAGTACAGCCGAACGACACCATTAAATCCTTGAAGCCGCGACGCTGGTATTCCCCCACACTGGCATCGACCAAAGACAGCACGCTGGCCAGGAATTGATGCACACTCTCGTGCTGATTGAGGTAGTCGATCACCGGCGCATCCCTGCCTGTTAGCGCTTTGAAACGCTCGTCGCGCCCGGGATTGGGAAGGTTGCGGCCGTCGAAAACGAATCCACCGCCATTTCCGGTTTCGTCTTTAGGCCAGCCTCGATGAAAAGAAAAGCTGAAGATCCGCACCGTCAGGTTTTCTGCATCCGACGCCAGGCTCTGCAGTTTCTCCGAGCCCAGCATGCTGTTGAATGCCTCCATCAATGCCGGAAGTGCGATGGGCAGGGTAATGTTGTGCAGCAGCCACCGCAGGTTCTTTAATGCATAAGGAACGCTCTGCAGAAAATGAGGTTTGCGCTCGTAAAAGCCGCGAAAGCCATACGCCCCCAGTGCCTGCATGATGCGAACGTAAACGTAGGCATAGTAGTGGTGCATGAATGTAGGGCGTTCCAGGCGGATGAAACCGTCAAGTACGTCGAGATAATGATTGAGCAGATGCTGGCGGAGTTCCGGCGGTAAATCGGCCTTGGCGTCATACAGAAGAGACGCGATGTCGTATTGCAGGGCGCCCTTGCGGCCGCCCTGATAGTCCAGAAAGAATGGCTGGCCGCCGGTCCACATGATGTTGCGCGATTGGAAATCACGGTAAAGAAAATATTCGTGCGCGGCGCTCAATAAGAACTTCGTCAATCTCCCAAAATCATCCTCCAGCGCTTGTTCGTTGAAGGGAATGCCGGCCAGCCGAAGAAAATAATATTTGAAATAATTCAAGTCCCAGGCGATGGATTGCCGGTCGAAACTGGATCGCGGATAACACAGTTTGTAATTCAAGTCGCGGCCGGCTTCGACTTGAAAACGCGGCAGCATAGCCACTACATTGCGATACGCTTCCATGGCCTGTGGAGCAATAGTTTCCCCTGTGCGATTTGTTGAGAGAAATTCGTAAAGTGTCGTGTTTCCCAGGTCTTGTTCGAGATAAGCCCCCTGGCTCAAATCTTCCGCATAAATTTCAGGGACCGGCAGACCGTGGCGGCGAAAGTGCCTGGAAAATCCCAGGAAAGCGGCATTCTCTTCACGCACGTCATACAGGATGCCGATGGCGCTGTGGGACTGGTTTGCCAGCCGGACGATCTTTCGACCGGAACCGCCCAGTTGACCCTGCAAGGGATCTAAACGCGTGACTGGCGATTGAAAATGCTGCTCAAAGAGTTTCTTGAGAACGTCCATTGAACAAGGCTGTGAGGGTTTCGCCCTTCACAAGATATCATCAGCGTACCTTCTAACCGGCAAGGTTACCTGAGCCCACGCCGGTATGGCTCGCCCCAAGTCTTATGCTAACGTAATTTATCCCCAATGATCGTCGGTACCGGAATCGATATCGCCGAAGTGTCCCGTATTGCTCGCGCGATTGCGCGTTATGGCGATCGATTCCTCTATAGGGTCTTCACCGATGGCGAGATCCGTTATTGCGAATCGAAGGCCAATCGCGTGGAGCGCTACGCCGCCCGCTTTGCAGCGAAGGAGGCTGCCATGAAGGCCCTTGGCACCGGTTGGAACCAGGGCGTGCGCTGGCGTGATGTCGAAGTCTGCCGGCGTCCCGGAGGCCGGCCGACTCTTACATTACATGGCAAAGCAGGAGAGTTTGCCCGTAAACTCGGGGCCGCGCATATTGCGCTTTCACTCTCCCACACCGCCGAACAGGCGATCGCGCAGGTCATTCTCGAGAATTGAGCCGGCCAGCCACAAGGTATGAATCTGAGGTGGGCGGTCTGCTATGATTCCAAAAATCTGTTTGTGCTTGGGACTTACCGCGAAAATTGCTGAAAAGGGTGCTGCTTGGGGGATTGATTGCCTAGTCAGAAGCAGTTGAAGTGGTCACAACTGAAGGTCGGAACCACGGTAATCGCCGCCAGTATTACGCTGGGCGTCCTGATTTTTCTAATGAGCGGAACTGGGGGATTCCTCACCCCAAAAATCAAGCTGAAAACCTACTTCGACAACGCTGGCGGCTTGCGCGTGGGCGCCCCGGTGCGGCTGAATGGTGTGGACATCGGGAACGTCACTGGCATCCAAATTGTTCCCGATAAAGACAAATTTCTGACGCCGGTCGAAGTTACCATGAAGGTCAGTACAAGGTATCACTTCAACCTGCGCCAGGATTCTGTGACCCTGCTGGCGACCGCTGGCGTGCTGGGGGAGACCTACATCGACATCGACAGCTCGCAGGCCAAGGCGGCTGAAGTCCAGGACGGCGCAGTTTTATCGAGCCACAGCGTGCCGGATTTTCAGAACGTGGTGCGCGCCAGCCAGGGAACGCTGCAGAACCTGGATTCATTGATAAAACGGCTCGATCGCTTCGTCACCTTCGTGGAAAGCGGCAACGGCTCCGTCGGCAAATTAATTTACGATCCCAGCCTCTTCAACCAATTGAATACGACGGTCAGCGAATTTCAGAAACTGGTCAACCAGGTTTCCGGGGGTTCGGGGACGCTGGGCAAGCTGGTCGGGGACGATGAGCTGTACCGCAAGGCCAATACAGCCGTGGACAGCCTGACAAAAATCATCGATGATCTGAACGCGGGAAAAGGCAGCGCGGGTAAACTGCTCAAAGATCCTGAGCTCTACAACAACGCCAACGAAACCATCGCCAACGTCAGGAAACTTACTGACGATGTCAACGCCGGCAAGGGCGCCCTGGGCAAACTGACCAAGGACGAGCAGTTTGCCAACAAGCTGCAGGACACGATCAACAAACTCGCGGCAATAACCGATCGGCTGGAGGCAGGCGAAGGCACGGCGGGCATGTTCCTGAAAGATCCTTCCCTCTTCAACAACGCAAACCAGATGTTTGTGGAGAGCCTCGAACTGGTCAA
>CATPBY010000323.1 GCA_955652845.1 uncultured Terriglobales bacterium
GAAAAGTGTTGGGAACGGAACTCTTAGCCTGCGCGATCAGCGATCAGACGTATGCTAGATAGAAGGAATGGGCGCGCAATTCCATCTCCGGAGAAGGTCTATGCAAAAAACTCATATCGTGCTTTTTTCTTTTCTCCTCTTTTTGACCGGTTGCCAAACGAAGAACTCATCCAGCGACGCCGATCTTGTAATCCGCAATGCCAGAATTTATACGGTTGATTCGGCGCGCCCGTGGGCGCAGGCCATAGCGGTCAAAGGTGATCGCATTGCGTGGGTCGGAGATCACAGCAGCATTTCCTCCTTTATTGGCCCCGCGACACGCATAATCGACGCCGGTGGAAGATTGTTGCTGCCGGGGTTTATCGATAGTCACTTTCACGTCCTGCTCGGCGGGAACCCCGACGTCCTGCGCGTCGAGAATGGAAATTCTCTCAAGGAAATCCAGGAGCAGGTACGCGCCTTCGCCAGGCAGCGCCCGCAGTTAACCTGGATCGAAGTTGAGGGTTGGAACTATTCTGCCTTTCCCGACGGCACGCTGCCCACAGCAAAAGATCTTGAGGGCCTGACCGGCGGCCGCCCGGCGTTTCTGGTCGCCTATGACTACCACACCATCTGGATGAACCGGGAAGCGATGCGCGCCTTCGGCATCACCCGGAAAACCGACAAGGTTGTCTTCGCCGAGAAAGTCGAGAAGGATCCGAAGACCGGTGAGCCTACCGGAATAGTGACCGGCTTCGGTAGTACCGGACTCTCCGAAGACGCCGAGAAGGAATTGCGCAAGCAGCTTCCGTCGCACGCCGACGGACAGGTCGAGCGCGGTGTGCAGTGGAATATAACCCAGGCGGTGAAGGCCGGAATCACGACGGTTGTGGACCCGCAGTCGTACCTTGAGGATCTGGACATCTACGCGCGCTTGCGCCAGGAAGGAAAACTTCCAGCGCGGTTGCAGGTGGCCCTCTTTCACAGGCGCGGAACAACCCAGGCGACACTGCAACAGTTCGACCAGGCACGCCGCAAATATGACGACGACTGGCTGCGCGTGGCAGCGGTCAAGTTGTACATCGATGACGTGATTGAGCCGCACACAGCGGCTTTGCTGGAACCCTACGCCGACCGCCCGCAGACCCGCGGAGAACTCGACTATCCGCCGCAGGAGTTCAAAGAGGTGGTGGCCAGACTTGACCGGATGAAGTTTCAAGTCTTTATTCATTCCATTGGCGATCGAGGAATACGCACCGCGCTGGATGCGATCGAGTATGCCGAAAACACGAATGGTCCGCGAGACCGGCGGGACGAGCTCATCCATATTGAATGCTTGAATGCGCAGGATATTCCGCGCTTTAAGCAACTGGGCGTGATCGCCTGTATGCAACCTCGGCATTGTGCGCCCGACATCACCGGCCAGTGGGCAAAAGCGGTGGGCCCCGGGCGTTGGAAGTATGCGTGGGCATTCCGTAGCCTGCGTGATTCTGGCGCAACCCTGGCGTTTGCTTCCGACTGGAACGTCGCTGAGATGGAGCCGCTGATCGGAATCTACACCGCATTGACTCGAAAGGGTCTCGACGGCAAGCCGGATGGCGGATGGGTGCCGGAGCAAACCATCGATCTGGAAACTGCCATTCGCGCATACACCATCAACGGGGCATACGCAAACTTTGCCGAGCAAAACCGCGGCTCGATCACACCGGGAAAGTATGCCGACCTGGTAATGATCTCGGACGATCTTTTTAAAATCCCGGCAGACAAGATCAAAGATGCGAAAGTTGTCTGGACAATGGTGGGCGGAAAGGAAGTGTGGAAGGCACAGTAAAGGAATGCAGGATAAGGAATGCAGGATACTGGACCCACTTACTGCACCAGGGGACGAGCTGCAAGTTTTTAGGTACCAATTCACGGAAAGTAATGACTATCCGGTTCCATCAGCAACCGCGGCATGATTGAATACCTTCTGGCGTCCCGGCATGGCTACGCCGCCAGAGTTGCTCCCAGAAAGTCAATATTCATGCATCTTGAAATGAAGTCGAAGTGTGAGAAATGCGGGAGCCAAGTGCCGCCGGATGGAGAGGCCTACATTTGTTCGTATGAATGCACTTTATGTCCGGCTTGCGCGGAGACCGCGCATGGAGTTTGTCCGAAATGCGGCGGTGAACTTGCCATCCGGCCACGCAGACATGCATTTACCCAGGCTCCTTCCAGTGGCCACTCCGGTGCTGCGGAACGTAGCCGTTCCTGGCTGGTGTGGGTGACCAGCCTCGGCCTGTGGACGTCGGTCGGCCTGGCTGGCGGTCTTTCCATGTACCACTTCGACCGCTCCCTGGGGAAATCAGTCACTCTGACCAGCGAGCTTATCCTGCCGCTGATCAACTACGTCATTTTTGGTTTCCTGACCCCTTTTCTTTGGGGAGTTGCCATCAATAGGCCAATCCAGCGACGTAACTGGGTGCGACTGTTGTTGCTGTATGCGTTCGGCGCATTCATCTTTTGCGTTGCCCATGTAACTTTGAGAGGACTGGTGTATCCCGTCTGGGATCCGCAGGTCAACGGTTACTCCTATGCTGCCTGGAACCCCCACACCGGCGCCGTCAGTATGCGCTGGATATTGTTCCGCAGGCTCTTTCTCTACAACTTCGTGGACGACACCGTTTCGGTGTACCTGCCCATACTCGTCGTAGCCCATGCACAGTGGTACTACCGGAAATTCCGGGACCGGGAACTGCGTGCCTCTCAACTGGAGGGCCAGGTTGCGAAGGCGCATTTACAGGCGTTGAAGAATCAGCTTCAGCCCCACTTCCTTTTCAATACGCTGCATTCTATCTCCGCTCTGATGCTTACCGATGTCCGTGCTGCCGATCGCATGATGAGCCGCCTCAGTGATCTGTTGCGCATCAGCCTGGAAAATGAAGGAATCCAGATCATTCCTTTGAGCCAGGAGCTTGAATTTGTCAACGGCTATCTTGAAATAGAAAAGGTCAGATTCGAGGACCGGCTGAAGGTGGTGTTCGATGTAGCCCCCGACACGCTCGATGCCCTTGTGCCTCACTTGCTGTTGCAGCCACTGGTCGAGAATGCCGTCCGGCACGGCATCTCGCGGAGATCAGCCAACGGTGAGATACGAATCTCAGTCCACCACGACAACCACAGTCTTTATCTGCGCGTTAAAGACAATGGTCCGGGGATGAAGGATTTCGGAGCAACTCAGAACCAGAGCAAGACCGGGCTTGGCCTGAGAGCAACGCGGGAACGACTTGAGACCTTATACGCTCAGGAACAAAGTATGGAAATCCGTAGCGCACCTGAAAGCGGAGTGGAAGTCGAAGTGCAGATACCGTTTCGAACAGAGCCACGTCAGATAGTGTATGAAGTCGCTCAAGCCGATTTTGGGACCTGACTACCCGGTGACCGTCAACGGTATACGCGCCATAATCGCAGACGACGAGCCTCTCGCCCGCGAGAAATTACGTATCCTGCTCGCCTCGGAACCTGGTCTGCAGATTGTTGCGGAATGCCGCGACGGCCGGCAGACCATCGACGCCCTTCAAACCTACAAGCCTGACTTGCTCTTGCTCGACATCCAAATGCCCGAGATGGATGGTTTCGAGGTATTGAGTGCGATTCCCGCAGATGAGCTGCCAATTGTTATTTTCACCACCGCTTACGATCAATACGCCGTACACGCCTTTGAAGCGCACGCTATGGATTACTTGCTGAAACCCTTTGACCAGGAACGACTTCACTCCGCCATCGAACGCACCCGCGCCGAACTGCTTAAATCTGCCGACCGGAACCTGACCAACCGCCTGCTCGACTTGCTGGCTTACGCTCGAACCGAATCCAAGCGAGACAAGCGCCTGATTATCAAAGCGGGCGGCCGTGTGGTATTTCTCGACACCGATGACATCGACTGGGTGGAAGCTGCCGCCAACTATGTCAAGCTGCACGTCGGGAAAGAATCATACGTCCTGCGTGAGGGCATTGGCCGAATTTCCGAGCGTCTTGATCCCGCGCAGTTCGTCCGCATCCATCGCTCGGCAATCGCTAATGTTCGCAAAATCAAGGAACTGCAACCCTGTAACAGCGGCGAATATATTGTGGTTTTAAAGGATGGGAAAGAGCTCTCCTGCAGCCGTGGGTATCGTTCCGGCCTGCAGCAGCTCATCGACAAGAACAGCTAGGCAGCCAGCCGCCGCTGAAAGGCAAAAAATCAAGGAGGCTCTTTCGAGCCTCCTTGTGCGTGACGCCTACAGACGTTTCCAACATGCATTGATTTACATCGCCGGCAGGCTGGTTACGCATTCTCAGAGTGCGCACAAGCGGGACGGATGGACGCCGTATTCTTCGATTCCGGGTGCCACGGCATTCTGACGTACTGAAGCGAAAGGCTGCAGTTCAACTTCATCGATAAGATTAAGTGCCCAGCATATTCCGGAAGCGTGTCGGCTGACAACGTAAAAGGTGGAAGCAGTTCGAATGTCGCAAGCATTCCGTGATCCGGGTCACCTGCACTGTCACCGGCTTATTTCCAGCCGCGGAGTAAGCATGAGCCCCACCACCAGATTACCCGGTTGATAAACATTAGGCCTGAGCAGCACTAAAGGAACTTACGTCCTTCGGCTTCGCTCAGGGCAGGCTTCTTCTCTCCGTCTGAAAAACGGCTACGCTCAGGATGACGCCATCGAAATCGGCAGATATTTCAAATTGACGCACTCCAGAATTGTCTCGTTCAAGTCTCCTTGAAAACTGAAACATTTTACAAGCGGCCGACATCGCCATGACACCTCAATCACGGCGCTGCCATAACCTGCTCGCACAGTGAGTACGAAATCGAAATCACTGTCGATCGCCCAACACCATCCACAAATTGGAGCGCAGAAAATGAAAACCGATGACCTCTCCCCTAACTTCTCATCCGAGAAAACCACATCATTCACAAAAGAAGATGCCACCAGCCGTCTCTGGCAAGGCGTGGTCAAGCGACGTTCGTTCCTGAAGGGATTGGGCGTGGCCGGCGCAGCCTTGTCGGCCGGCGCGCTGCTGACCGGCGAAAGCGAAGGCCAGAGCTCGGCCAGCCTGAGCAAAGGCGACGTTGCCATCCTGCAGTTTCTCTCGGCGGCCGAGATCATTGAGACCGATCTCTGGCTGCAGTACACCGAACTCGGAGGCACACAGGACGCTGAAGAATCTGGGGTGAACGGCGGAAGTCCGCTTTATATGAAGGCGCTGCAGATTCTTGACGGCGACATGCCGCAGTACATCCACGACAATACCGACGATGAGATCAGTCACTTCGAGTTCATTAATGCTTACCTGATTTCGAAGGGCGCGGATCCGGTCAACCTCGATCAGTTTCGCACTTTGCCGAGCAGCAAGGCCACGGGCGCCAGAGACCTGGGACGGCTAACCAACCTGATGAACCTTACGGTCGACACCAGTTTCTGGTCGCGCTACCGCATCGGCGTCGCCAACCCGGATCTCGATCCCAAATTTGTGTTTCCTCAGGCCGTCAAAATTGTGAATCGAACCGCGATTCCTCGAACCGACGAAGACCTTGAGGGTCCATCGAAAATTGCGCCCTTCGACGTTCCCGATCACCTCAAGGCAATCGCCTTCACCGCAGGGTTCCACTTTGCTTTCATCGAACAAGGCGGCACCAGTCTCTACCCGTCGCTCGCGCAACGGGTGAGTAACGCGGAGGTCCTGCGCGTCCTGCTTAGTATTGGGCCGACCGAAACATGTCACTTCCAGACCTGGCAGGACAAGGCGGGAAACGCGCTCCACCTGACGGACGTCGATCCGGTTACGGGAGCGACGGTGACGTTTCCTGATCTCCACACCAATCAGCCCGAATCCTTGCAGGCCAACCTGATCATGCCGGAGCCCACGGATTTTCTCAGCCACAAGTTCCCCGCGTGTTCCGTCATTCGGCCGACGCATACCAAAGGAGTCGCAATGGGAGCCGCAAGAGCCCTTACCGCCGATGGCCTTTTTATCGGCCAGTCGCCGGACTTCTTCAAAGCTCTGCACGCACTGGCAGAAGCGGCGGATGCCGCCCAGCGTGGCTTCTGAGTGTTTTCCGGCAGGCGCTGTGTCCAGGTCAAAGGTCGCAGCGCCTGCATGGTTCAAACGTTCAGAAAGATTTCAGATTGCGAGTTCAAGGAGCGCTTATGTTTGAAGGACTGTTTCAACCAATGCATCTGCTGGTAATTTTTGGGCTGGCTCTGCTGGTCTTTGGTCCCAAGAAACTGCCCGAGCTGGGGAAAGGAATCGGCGAAGGCATCCGCGGCTTCAAATCAGCTGTGGCCAATAAAGATAAGCAAGAAGAAAAGGCAAGCCCCGCCATTGTTACCAACGACCAGGCTAAAGGGTGAATCGTGGGATTCGGCGTCGAAATTCTCTTCTTGCTGATGCTTGGCCTGGTGCTGCTCGGTCCCAAGCGACTGCACACTATGCTGGTGGACGTCATCCACGCCAAAGCAGAATTTGACCGGGCCAGTCGCGGAATCAAGTCGCAACTGATGGCCGAAGTGAATAACTCCGAAATACAGGAAGACAGTAAAACCACCTAGGGACAGCCGCCTCGGCTGTCCCACTCGAAAAATGTCCACATCTCGTTATAGAGGCGTGGGACCTTTTATCTTCCCTACGTCGCTTCTTGTTGGCTCTATTTCTTGGGACGCGACTCCGGCGGCACCAGTCCGGCCAACCTGTAATACACGACTAGCTGACCGTAGTGTTCGCCCGAGTGCTCGATCAATCCGTAGGCCAGATCGGCCAGCGGCACCCGTTCCCCGGATTCAGCTGTGGTAACCATTTGCGCCATGCCGGCGTCACCTTTGGCCTTGATCAGCGTGGCTCCGTCAGCGAATGACTTTTTCACGTACGCTACAATCGCCGCTTTGGTCCTGAAATGATCGCGCGATTCATCGTCGACCGGTTTCTGTCCCTGGGCCACATCGGTAAAGTAGCTGTTCGAACCAGCTGCGTGCAGCAGTTGCTCGGCAAAGCTCCGCTGCGCCGGAGTGGGCTTGAAATCGTACTTGTCCTCGGGAAAGTCCTCGGACATCGCGATCAGCTTGCGGCCAATGTCATTCCAGGCTTCGAGAACGGCTTCCGACGGCGTTCTTGTCGGACCTGGCTTCTTGGCAGCGTCTTGTCCCGACGCATGCAGCAGCAGAGCAGCAATTATCACAACCGGTGCAAATAGTCTTTTCATCTGAGCACGCCTCCCGTATGTATAGACGGAAGTTTACGCGTAACTGCTATCATGCTCCGACAAAATATTCCGCTCCTCCCCGCGTACAAAAGAAATCCTGACTTCAGCCTGGCCCGGTAAACGGTCGCTTTTCGAACTTGACACCTGCGATTGCCCGCCGCAGAATGCGTTTCCATCGCCCGACGTCCAGGAACCTCTGAATGCCTTTCTGGTTACAGCTGTCTTGCGCTTTGGCATTGCTTGCCTGCACGGCATGGACCCAGGATCGTTCCCATGCTCGCTCCATGGTAATCACGCGGTATGGCATTGTGGCCACCAGCCATGTACAAGCTTCCCAGGCTGGAGCCGAAATTCTGGCGCGTGGCGGATCAGCTGTGGACGCCGCCATCGCGGCAAATGCGGTCCTCGGTGTCACTGAGCCGATGATGAATGGTATCGGTGGCGATTTGTTTGCGCTTTACTGGGAGGCAAAGACCGGGAAGCTTTATGGCTTGAATGCCAGCGGATGGGCGCCGGAAGGCCTGACGCGCGAGCATCTGATGGCCAAGGACGTGACCTCCATGCCGGAAGATGGCATTGATACCGTCACGGTCCCGGGAGCAGTTGCGGGATGGAACGCGCTGCACGAACGCTTCGGCCGGCTTCCATGGAAAAATCTCTTTCCGCCGGCAATCTTCTACGCCGAACAGGGCTATCCCGTCCCCGAGCTGATTCACGCTTTCTGGGAAGATTCCGAAGCCGATCTGAAGAAAGACGAGGAAAGCCGCCGCGTTTTTCTGCCTGGCGGGAAGGCACCCGCCGTCGGCGAGATTTTTCGCAATCCGGATCTCGCCAAGTCACTACGTGCGATTGCCGGCGATGGGGCAAGAGCGTTCTACCGGGGAGAAATCGCTACGGCGATTTTAAGAACATCGCAGGCGCAGGGCGGCACAATGGCAGCCTCCGATCTTGCCCAGTTCGTGCCCGAATGGGTCGAACCAATTTCGATCAAGTACCGGGACTGGACTGTCTATGAGTTGCCTCCCAACGGTCAGGGAATGGCTGCACTGGAAATGTTGAACATTATGGAGACCAGCCCGGCATCCCCTGGGGGTCCGCTCAGTGCTGGCGAACTGCACAAGAAAATCGAAGCTATGAAGCTCGCCTACGCCGACCTGGACCGCTACAACGCCGATACCCGTTTCGCGAATGTCCCGGTGAAGGGCCTCATCTCCAAGGAATACGCTCAGGAACGTTCAAAGTTGATTGATCCCCACAAAGCCAACTGCACAGTGGCGGCGGGATCCCCTCCCGTGAGCGATACGACTTATCTCTCGGTTGTGGATCGCGAAGGCAACATTGTTTCGCTGATTCAGAGCAACTATGCAGCTTTCGGCTCCGGCATTACGGTTCGCGGGATGGGCTTCGCTTTGCAGAATCGAGGCGCGCTGTTCGTGCTGGATCCGAAACATCCGAATGCGCTGGCGCCACGGAAGCGTCCCTTCCATACCATTATTCCCGCCTTCATGGAACGCGAGGACCAGCATGTTGGCTTCGGAATCATGGGAGGTCCAAACCAACCTCTTGCCCATGCCCAGTTTGTTTCTAATATTGCCGACTACGGCATGAATATCCAGGCGGCGCTGGAGGCGGCGCGTTTTACTGTGAGCCCTTTACGTGGATGCAATATTCTTATTGAGTCCCGGGTGAAGGGAGACACGCAAGAAACGCTTTCGTCGATGGGACACAAGCTGGAAATCAGGCGAGAATATTCCACTGAAATGGGCCGCGGACAGGCCGTCCTGCACGATTCCCGATCTAAAATAAATTACGGGGCCTCTGACCCAAGAGCCGACGGGGTGGCCGAGCCCGAACTCCCGCCGTTTGACCATAATTGACGTCGTCTCGCGGCTTGGTCAGCGCTGAAGAAATTGGCCTGAAATGTAAGAAATTGGCCTGAAATAAGAAGCGCCCCTTGACCCTCGCGGGTCGCGGGACGCCCGAACAGCCCTCCCCCAGAACTGCTCGATCACAGGGTACTTTTGACCAGGTAGACTGTAAATCCCACAATCGTGCTAACGTACTGGCACCAAATGACTATAGGGAACTGTTTACTCTGTGGAGTCGGGATTTATTTCATGTCGGGGCGGGGCGGCGCAAAAGCTTTGATAAAAGTATGCATGCATTTGCACATCACCCTCGGAAAAACTGTGTAAAACCATTGTAAGTCCTTTCTATTAAGGTTATAGTTAGTTTTGGCTTTTGGAAGCCCGCATGCTCTAGCATGGGTGGAGTCTTAGGGTCTGTAGAGGTCTCGAATAATAGGGACCCGCGACCTTCACAGTTTCATTACGTACCGAGGAGGAGAGTAGATTATGAGGCGAATGATTTTGATGGCGTTATTGGCGTTAGCCTTACCAATGGCGGCTTCAGCGACCAGCATCGATTTTGTAAACAACGGCGGCACCATCGTCGCGACGTCAACGGGACTTAGTATCACGTCCCCGTTAACTGAGGCGCTCGGCTTCCATGGCGGCAACTTTTCTAACATTAACCCGCCCTTCCTAGGAACAGTAACCATCAATGTCAGTTGCCCTAGCGGTGGCTGCACCAGCTCCCTTCTGATGAATGGTGGGACGTTCGGGGGCGGCACCCTCACCATCACCTCCAATGGCACCGGCGGACTCACCGCGGGTACGCTTTTCACCACCACCTTTACCTCAGCGCAATGGAACCTTCAACCATTCCTGGTCGGTGGCAACCATGAATACATACTTTCTCTTGGGTTTGGTAACGGTTCCACCACGCAGACCTCGATTGTCACCGGCGGTGGATTCTTTATCAGC
>CATPBY010000324.1 GCA_955652845.1 uncultured Terriglobales bacterium
CCGGCCTTCTGCAGGACGTTGGTCACTTTCAGATCCGTCAGATATTTCGCCTGCTTGTAACCAATCTTGGTGGGAATATTTAATCGCAAAGGCGCTCCGTGCTCGCGCGTCAGCGGCTGGTGATACATCTCATAGCAGAGCAAGGTCTGGGGATGCAGCGCGGTTGCCATGTCGAGCGATTCATAGTAATCGTCCGCGCATTCAACGTAGACAAACTTCGCCATAGTGTTGGCGCCAATCGCCTGCAAAAAGTCAGACAGGCGCGCCCCGCCAAAGCTGCCGATCACATCCCAGCCTTCCACGCAAACGTGACGGGTATTATGCCCAAATTTCGGCAAGGCCTGAATTTGCGCAAGCTTATAGTCGCCCGGTTTTTGTACTGCGCCGCTTACGGTGAGCGACCACTTATCGAAATCCACCCCAGGGTCGTCGACATCGTAGTCATTGATGTAAAACTTCTCGATCGGCATTACCTCCGAATCAGCATACGTTGGCGCCAAATGTCCCTTTCGGAATAACCGGGATGAGGCCCAATCGCTGAATCCGAGCCCGGCTTTGAGCAGCGGCTTCTGCATGCTTGGAATAGCGAAGGCTCCCAGCGCCAGGACGGGAGTCAGTTTCAAAAGCTCGCGCCGGCTGATTTGTCTAAATTTGCGCTGGTTGATACGTGGCTTCATCCGCTGCTCCCCATCACTTCACAGAATATGTACGGCTGGCCCTCGTTATGGGATGTGTGAGGTGAAGAAAAGTTACCACCAATACACCTTGAGGTGAAGCGGGAACTAACCACCGCTCAGATACTTGGAGTTCGAGGCTGACCCGCCATCCCGCCCCGCCCCTTTTTTCCCTGAAGCCGCATCTAACTAGGTAATTGAAGCAGACCACAATCGCGGTGATGCTGTGTGAACGATTGGTGACCTGCTGCGGATCGGAGGGTGTTATGGCCAAGGTGATTGAGTTCTATATTCCATCCAGGTTTCACAAGCGAGTGAGGTGGATTCCTACAGAACTGCGGGGGAAGGTCATCGCGTTCCCGGCTGAGATAAAGAAATCGGCCTGAGGCAAGACGGTGGATTGATGTATTCATAACGCTCGGACAACTGTCCGAGCGTTTTTGTCTGTCCTCATCTGTGATTCTTTGCGCAGCGGAGTCCGAGTATGCCAAAGGGGATTCCTACTGCTTCCGGAAGTTACTTTAGTACCCCTTTTTGGTACCATCCGGCGAAAATATCTGGTTTTACTAGCATCGGCCCGAGTTTTTAGGCATACTATGCGGGCAAGCCCGCTTCTCCCCCCGGCCAAGAGGTTGGAATCATGCCCATACTGGAGCAGCACGAGCTGCAGGAAGTCAGCGATCTTCCGGCTGACGCCGGTTTTGAACAAAAACAGCGCCGTCAGATGTTTATCGCGCTGGGCCTTCTGATGGTAGCCTTGATCGCGGTTTTCCTTAAAGATCGGGTATTCTGGCAACAATTCCTTTTCTCCCCTACCACTGCAGGTACTACGGAACCTGAACCCATCGAGCAGAGCGCAGATGACGTCTCGCAACCTGGGACGCATCCTCACAGCGGATCCCTTGCCGCCCCGCAAGCAAAGCCCAAGGCACGCACAGCAGCTGTGGTTCCCGCTCCCGAAACCACTTTGGCGCCGGTGATCACCAATCGCGCCGTCCTCCCGCCGCTCGAGGTCGAAGTGGTCGCGGGTGATGAGCATCGAACGATAATGCCTGGTAACACCTCGGTGAAAGTGGATCTTCAGCCTCGTACCCCTGCGTCTTCCGCCTCCGCCGTTCCTTCTGTCTCCGGCGGTGTGGCGAATGCCACAGCTCAAGTCCATCTGTCCCCAGGAGCCGCGCAAGTGGTTTCACGCCCAGTCGATCCAACCTATCCGCTGCTGGCCAAGCAAATGAAGGTACAAGGGTCGGTGGTGCTGCAAGCTCTGATAGGAAAGGATGGAAACATCCAGGAACTTAGGGTAGTAAGCGGGCCGACGATTCTTTCCGCTGCGGCGCGCGAAGCGGTGAAGCAGTGGCGCTTCAAGCCTTACTTTCAGTCCGGACAAGCGGTCGACACCGAAGCCCGCATTACGGTGAATTTCACGATCTCAACGCAATGAATTGTTACAGTGTCAGCGGATTTTGTGGTGGATGATGAAACTGAGTTTCGTGGCGAGCTTTGTGAATTGATTTTTTCCTTACGGATTTCCCTTCCGGCTTTTCTTCCCGGCTTTTCTTCCAATGCACGCCGTGATTCTTGAAGGTCGCAACCAGCAAACAGAATGTCGGGCGGACAATGCCGAGTCTCGCGTGCCGGGGCGGCGGATGGATTGATGTGCGCCGTTCGCAAGTGGAAACTGGATAAAAAAAGGCCCGTAAAAATTAACAGGCGTCCCGACTCTTTCGAGTCATTGGACGCCCGGGCAGCCCTCCCCCAGAACTGCTCGCCCACGAAACTAAATCCTGCTTCAGTTTGTGGGAATAGCACTTCCGTGCCAGAAATAACCCACCAAGGTGCCATCTAGCATCTAGCATCTAGCATCTAGCAGGCCCGCTCTAACCTCGCCGTTGGCACGGCCCTGGCGTGCCCTTGTCCCGGCAGGCGAGACCTACCGGAAGTCATCCACGGTCCTCGGCACAACCTGTGCACGTCTTTCGGGGGCAGTTCCAGATGACCTGGCTTGAGTCGACGAAAGGCCACTCCCCTTCGTTCGCGTCAGAAAATGTCAGAGCTAAGCTAACTACTGTCAATTGAGCGACGCCGGCCCTCGCTCGGACTAAAGCCCGCCACCGTGCCGCCGATTTTACATACACATGCTTAAACCACATTGGCTTCCGGCCGGCCAGGGCTTTGCAATTGTTGGGCGCGAAGTACTGGCAGGTTTCGGGCGCATCGGCTCCTCACCGGCAAGCGCTCTCGTTCCAATCAATCAGACTTCCGCAAACGTCGGCGCGGGAGCGCCGCTTGGGCAATAGCAAGAGGAAGAGAAGCGATGAGCAGCGCCGCAACCTGTATAGCGCGAGAGCCGGACAAAACCCCTCCAGGCAAGGCCAAGCTGCAACTACTGCTGGTGGAAGACAACGCCGCCGATGCAGATCTGATGCTGCACGCACTGCAGGAGCACGGCTTTGAAGTCGCTACCACGGTGGTGCAGACTGCGAGCGAGTTCCATAAGCGAATCCGTGAAGAATTTCCTGATATTGTCCTGGCCGACTACAACCTGGGCGCGTGGCGAGGCACGGAAGCCCTCGAAATACTGCACCGCGAAGGTCTTGACATCCCCGTAATCATGGTGACCGGTGGTCTGGGCGCGGTTACGGCGGTGGAATGCATCAAGCAGGGCGCCACCGATTTCGTTCTCAAGGATTCTCTGGCCCGCCTCCCAGAATCAGTGCGCCGGGCCCTGCGGGAAAAACGGCTGCGGGAAAAACGGCGGCAGGCGGAAGAGTATGTGGCCAAAAAAATTCAGGAGCTGGCCCGCTCCAATGCGGAACTGGAACAGTTCGCCTACGTGGCCTCGCACGATCTGCAGGAGCCGCTGCGCATGGTGGCGGCCTATACCCAGCTGCTTTCCGATCGTTATAGCGGCAAGCTCGACGAGCAGGCGGATAAATACATCCGTTACGCCGTCGAAGGCGCCACCCGCATGCAGACTCTGGTGCAGGATCTGCTGGAGTTTTCCCGCGCCGGAAGCCAGAAGAATGGCGTCTCCCCAACCGACTGCAATGCTGCAGTCGAGCAGGCGCTGGTCAACCTGCATGCTGCGGTCGCCGAAAGCGGCGCGACCGTGAAACGCAGCCCGCTGCCGGTGGTTACGGCCAACTTTTCCCAACTGGTGCAGATTTTCCAGAACATTATTGGAAACGCTCTGAAATTTCACGGTCCCGACGCTCCCCTGATTCGAATTGGCGCGGAAAAAAAGGCGGCGGAGTGGGTTTTTTCTATCACCGACAACGGCATTGGCATGGCACCCGACGACCGGCGGTCGATTTTCGACGTGTTCAAGCGACTGCACACCCGCACGGAATATCCCGGCAACGGAATCGGGTTGTCGATCTGCAAAAAGATTATCGAGCTGCATGGCGGCAAGATCTGGGTGGCGTCACAGCCCGATCGCGGATCCACTTTTAAATTCACTTTACCGGTAAACGAACAGAAGCCCGTGAAAAGAAAAAGAACCAATGATGAGGAGAATTCCTGAAGTGTTACTGGTGGATGATAATCCAGCAGACATCGACTTGATCCGTGAAGTGCTGGCGCGGAACCGCTGCTCGAGCGATGTTCACGAGGTAATCGATGGAGTGGAGGCCATGGCATTTCTGCATCGCCAGGGCAGGTACAGCGATGAGTCCCTTCCCGACCTGGTGGTGCTCGACCTGAATCTGCCGCGCAAGGACGGCCGGGCGGTATTGGCTGAGATCAAAGCCGATCCCCGGTTGCGGCTGGTGCCCATCGTGATCTTCAGCACCTCGGAAGCCGAACAGGACATTCTGGGCAGCTACGAGCTGGGCGCCAGCAGCTATGTCAACAAACCCGGCAACCTGCAGGAATTCGTGCTTGCGGTCACTTCCATTGGCGAGTTCTGGTGTTGCAGCACGCGCTTCGCGCGTGAGGAGAGGCAATGAACAGTCACAGCCACGTTTTGCTGATTGAGGATAATCCCGGAGACGCCGATCTGGTTCGCCTGCGGCTGGTGGAAGCCAACTCCGATGTCTCTGTCTCCTCCGTGGACCGGCTATCCGCAGGTCTGGAATCCATTGCCGCGAAACCCCCTGCCATGGTGCTGCTCGACCTGAATCTTCCCGATAGCCGCGGGGCGGCAACCTTCCGCAGCGTGCTGCAGCGCGCGCCTGGAATTCCGGTGGTGGTTCTGTCGGGACAGGAAGATGAAGAACTGGCGGTCAAAGCCGTCCACCAGGGAGTGCAGGACTTCCTGGTGAAAGGCAACTTTAACAGCAAGCAACTGGCCCGTGCCATGCGTTACGCTATCGAGCGCCAGGGGTTGCTGACTTCTCTCGACATGAGCCGCAAGCAGCAACTGCAGTTCAAAGACGAATTCTTGTCGCATGTCTCCCATGAACTGCGCACCCCCCTGACCTGCATGCATCAGTTTGTCACGATTCTTCTCGACGGGCTGGCAGGTCCCGTCGTGCCCGAGCAGCGCGAACATCTTGGCACCATCTTGCGCAGCGTGAACCAGCTGCACGGCATGATCGCAGATTTGCTGGAAGCCTCGCGGGCCGAATCCGGAAAAATCGCCATCGAACCGCGCTGCATCGCCGTCGGCGATGTGATTCGTGATGCGGTCGCCATGTTGCGGGCCGCTGCCCGCGAAAAACAGATTGGGCTGGAGATGGCGGTAGATTCCAGGATACCCCTGGTGCTGGCGGACTCCGACCGCATCTTTCAGGTGCTGACAAATCTTCTGGAAAATGCCCTGAAATTTACCCCGCCCGACGGATCCGTCATGGTGAAAGCCTGCCTGGTCGATGCCGATCCGGATTTCGTTTACATCTCGGTGGCTGATACTGGGCGCGGCATCGGTCCCTCGGCTAAAGCGCTGATCTTTGAGCGTCTGTACCAGGACCCGAACTCAGTTGAGGAACGCCGCAACGGTCTGGGTTTGGGACTCTACATCGCGAAGGAATTGATCCGCCTGCATGGCGGAAGAATCTGGGTTGAAAGCCAGCCTGGCCAAGGCAGCCTGTTCACTTTTGCCTTGCCGCTGTTTTCACTGGCCAGACTCGTGTTTCCCGTCATCACGGATCAGGGCCGCCTGCGCGACGCAATCTCGCTGGTTACCATCGAGCTGACGCCGGGTGTAGCCGTGGCATCCGCCGCGCGGAAAGAAATCCGTCACAGTTGCGCGCAGATCCTGCGTTCCTGCATTCAGCCTGATAAAGACCTGTTGCTGCCCGCCGTGGCCAGGGCCGGCGCCGGGGAATCTTTCGTGATCGTGGCCTCTACCGGTGAAGCGGGCGCGCAGATCATACAAAAACGAATTTATGCACAGACTGCACGCAACGAACAGCTGAATCAGCTGGGGACTTTCACGGTCTCCAGCAAAACTCTGGCGCTTCCTTCTCCCCAAGAGGGGAAAACCCTGCACCAGCTGGTGCAGGCGGTTGCCGATGACATTACCCAGTCGTTGCTCAGCCCACTTCGTCCTATATGAGTGCATGGGACCCATTGAATAAGAAAGAAGAGAGGACACCATGAATAAACCGAAAATCCTGATTGTTGACGATGATCCCGACCTGCGCCGCGGTCTGAATCTGCGATTGCGCGCCAATCACTTTGAAACCGCCTATGCCACCGATGGCTTCTCGGCAATTTCCATGGCGCAGAAGGAGCGCCCTGACCTGATCATTCTGGATATAGGACTACCGGCAGGGGATGGCTTTGTGGTGCTCGATCGCCTGCAGCAGAGCGCCCAGCTCGCCACCATTCCGGTGATCGTTTTAACCGCCCGCGATCCTCACTTCAACAAAGAACGCACTCTGCGTTCGGGCGCTACTGCCTTCCTGCAGAAGCCCGCCGATAACGACGAACTGTTAAATGTGATACGGGCGACTCTCAATCCAGCATGGCCGGGCACAGCGGCCACCGCGGGTCAGGCCTGATTCGCACCCCTATATGTGAGCAAGCGAGAGCCGGGGACTTTCGCCCCTGCTCTCAAAGCTCATTCCCATACACCGGGATTACCGCTCCATTCACGTCCTGGCTGGCATCGCCCGTCAGCCAGGTGATTAAACTCGCGATCGTTGCTGGCTGAACCCACTTCGAGAAATCTGCATCTGGCATGGATCGACGATTGCCGGGTGTGTCCATCGTCCCCGGAAGGATTACATTCGCGGTGATTCCGACGTCCTTGTTTTCCAGGGCAACCGTGCGGATCAGCGAAACCATGGCGGCCTTTGACGCGCTGTAAGCACCGACACCCCGCCCAGGATCGAGCACGGCGCGACTACCTATCGCAACGATGCGCCCATTGCGCGCTTTCCTCATGACCGGCAGCGCGGCGCGCAGAATATAAAACGTGCTGTGCAGGTTGAGGTCAAACATCTGTTGATAGGTGGCGTCGTCGGTCTCGGCAATAGACTTTCCTCCCGCGAAACCGCCGACCGTGTGGATCAGAATATCGAGCCGACCGAAACCCTTGACCACGCTGTCGATCGCGCTGGTCGCGGCGCTGGATGTCGAAATGTCCGACGCCAGAGCTCGGAACGATGGGTGGTCAAAGTCTGATTGCCGGATCCTCGGTGAAAGCCCGATGACTGTGGCGCCGGCTGCAAGCAGGTCCTGCGTTATGAAACTGCCCAGCCCGCCGTTGGCTCCCGTGACCAGCGCGATCTTATCCATGTTTTTACTATCTTCATTATTTTTCATCTCATCTCCGATATGCATTCCGGCACCGGAAGAGGTTACGACGATTTCGGATCAAATGGCGACCCGCCGCTCCTCTTCGAGGGATTCCCCGGGTGAGTTGGAAGGTCTGGGAAAGGATTCACGGCAATTCCTACGATTTGTTTTAAGGGTGCGCGAGTTTAATATCCACCCTCACACTGCCCGGCTCCGGTGAGAGACTCACGCTGCGTATCACCTTTGCGTCTTCCGTTCCCACGATGAGCGTGAACTCTCCCGCCGGAAGGTCCTGAAAATCGAATTTCCCCGCTGAATTTGTGGTCGTTCTTCGGGCAAGTGGCCCTAACTCCACTGGTACTCCGGGAGCGGGAACATACTTTCCTGGAATGGTGTCATAAGTGGTGACCTGCCCCCGCAACGATCGGAATGCCGTCAGCAGAAAATTAACGTTCCCGAGAGTGCCGTTCTCAATGCTGATCCGCTGAGGCTTGAGACTATCCGCCATATATCCCGCAGGAAGGCTGTTGGGGTCGATGGTGACGTCATATTCCCCAGCGCTGAGTCCGGTGACAGAAAACCGCCCTCCAGCGTCCGATTGCGTATCCAGTCGCTGATTCTTGCCAGCTACGAGAACGTGCGCTCCCTCCACCCCGGAGCCGGCATCGTTCTTCAAATATCCTACTAACTCAGCGGCAGCAAAACGTATGCCAATATTTCTCTCCTGGTTAATGTTGGTCACAAATTTCGAGGGGCCGGTAAACCAGAAGGGCTTGCTCGATTGAAAGCGGACTTCAACCGAGTGCTGGCCTTCAGCAACGCGGCGAAAAATATAGAATCCGTGGGCATCGGTTTCAGTCCTCTGGGTATTATCGAGTATCACTTCGAGGCCGGCCAGTTCCGGCAGTCCTTTGCGGAACTTGCCTTGTCCTTCTTCATCTTCGAAAACGGTTCCGCTGACGATGCCGGACTTGTATCCCGAAAGCAAAGCGGGCAGGGTGGAGAAGTTGCGGCGCAGCGCGATCTGCGCCTGCGGATAATATTGCGCCTGGCTGGTAGTGACCAGGTGCAGGACGGAAAATGAGCCGGAAA
>CATPBY010000325.1 GCA_955652845.1 uncultured Terriglobales bacterium
CAGCTTGCGCGGTAATGTCGCGGAATTGAATATGCTGCGCTGACGCCGTTCCGGTGAACCACAGTACTGCGAGGTAAACAAGAAAATTGCCACGGCAACGGAGGCAGTTCTGTATAGATCGCCTGTTCTTCACCAAATACTGGCCCATTTATCTGGAGACTCCGCCGGCAGCGTGATCCGGGCTTTGCTCGGCCGCAGGGGCTAGGGCGCCCGTCCTTACGTGTCCGGCGCCCGCATGGCTGGTTCCCACCTGGTTCATGCCCGCCTGTCTTGTGGTTAGGGGCGCGGAGATATGTTCGTGGATTGCTTGCCGCTCGTTGTTGTCCTCGGGATTGAGTTGGCGGAAAGGTCCGGTGATCGCCTGCGAGGATTCATCCGCTTTGAATCGCAGATAACGAACCTGATGCTCGTGCGCCTTTTTCTCATTGCCAAGGCCGTTATAACAGAGCATCAGATTGTAATGCGCCTGCAAGTCCTCCGGATCAACCGCCAGAACGGATTGCAGAACGTTTACCGCCTCCGCGTACTTGCGCTGCAGAAATAGTACCCTCCCAAGGTCGTTGAGCGCCACGCGGTCTTTGGGATACTGTGCTAAGACTTTTCGCAAATGCGCGGCAGCCCCATCGTAATCGCCCTCGCTGCGCAGAACTTTAGCGTAGAAAAAATGCGCCCGCGCCAGGTCCAGACTCAAAGATAATGCATGTTCCAGCATGCTGCGGGCATAAACCATGTCGCCTTCCTGCACCGCGGTGCGCCCCAGGTTGACCCAGCCATCAGGATTCTTCGGTGCGATTTCGGCGACCTTCTGAAAAGCGGCTGCGGCGGCCTTCAAGTCGCCTTGCAGGAACAGGCCAATACCAAAGTCATTCCACCGTTGCCAGTCGTCAGACTGCAGGATCACCTTCGACTGTGGCTCGGCGGCATTGTGTCCAGCAACGTTCAAGGTGACTTCGTCTTCCGCCAGCGCAACCACGGGAAGGTCTGGAATCTGCTCACGCTGCGCCGATACTCCCGTCAGCGACTCGGTGAAAACAAACTTCCTGTCATCGTAATCGGAAGTTACCTTTGCCTTCGGCTGGTTCGAGTCAGGAGCCCCGGCAAATGAAAACTGCGTATTCCACCAGGCAAACTTGCGGTAACAGAGGCGAGCGTGCAGCGTGATTTCATTCCCTGAGGTTTCTGGAATGTGCAGGCGATAGTGAACCGTGTCCGCTGCCCCTGGCGGAATCAGATGAACGTAGACCACAGCCCGAGTCGCCCACGCATTCCGTTTGTTGATGCGATTTCCGTGTGCATCCACTTGCAGCGAACGGTAGAAGTGAGCAGCTTTTTCCACCGGACCTTTGCCGTTATCCTCAACCCTTCCGCTCCAGAAAATAGTTTTTCCTTGATCGTCAGTTGCCTTGAGTTCAAGCCACGTATCGTAGGCGTCGACTGTTCCGCCGGGGAAAAAGTGCCCGACTTTCCTGGTCCGAACCACGACATCCACACGTACCGTATCGCCACGCCGAACTATCGGGTGCACTCGATTCAGCGGCGCAGTGACAGGAGCAACCTCGGTTTCCGGCGAAGGAGTAATCTTCGTTTCCGCTTCCTCACCGACGGCGAAGGTGGTCGAGAGCTCAGACTGGATAACCCCGCCGGGTTTCGCTTCGGCTGTCGCCGGCGAGAGCGCGAAAATGTCCACGCTTAGATTTCTGTTCCTCAGGAAGTCTTCCGTGATCTTGAGCTGGTCAGCATCTTCGTTCGCGGTCGGCAAAGCCGTGTTAGCTCCAGGAAAGCGATGCGAGTGGACGAAGCCTTCGATATTGCCCGAGTCCCTTGAAGCGGTGAGCGGCATATGACAGTCAGCGCATTGTTGCGGCTGCGGCGGATAATAAAAAGACCTGGCGCCTTGCCCCGAGACACCGCTGGCCTGCCAGTTGTCGTACTCATTAAACCCGCGGAACCAGCGGTAGTGGTTGACCGGGACATCGAGATGTACTTTGTGACAGCTTGAGCAGAACTCGGCTGTCTGTTGTCGCATGAAAGGCTTCAGAAACACCCGGCGGTGCGGTTCGGGATTAAGTCTGACCAGAAAATCGTGCAAGGCCCGCGCGAGCGGATTCTGCGCCGCGGCCAGTTCGTGCAACCTGGGATATTCAAGGTAAAAGTCTCCCTGACCCATAGTGCTCTTCACGTCGGCAATGGAGTGGCACATCATGCAGCCAAGCCCGGCCTGCGATTCTGGGCGATGCACAATCTGCTTGATCGGAGTATCCATTAATCCGCTATAGAGAACGGCGGGATCGTGGCATCCGCCGCACCACTTGGAAGGCCGGGTGCCAACGGTGTCCTGCATGTACTCAATGCTTTTGCGGTACCACTGGTTGTTGAACGAAGAGAAGTGATGCGCCGAACTGAACCACTGGTTATACACATCCTCATGGCAACGTTTGCAGGATTCAGACTCCATGAAGAACTTGCTGGGAATTTTCTGCCTGCCATAAACTTGCGCAGAACTCGGAAAAAAGGGACCACTGGGGCCGTCGCCTTCGCCGTCCATGGTGGCTGGAGGCATCAATGGATTCTCAATACGCCCCCGGTTTTGCCACCGTGATTCGCGCAAATAGTGAGCGCAATAACCCAGTCCAGCCAGCGCCAGCAGGCAGATTGCGATGCGGCAGACTGCCGAACGGGTCATCCATGCCGGCCCGTCCCGCTTCCCAGCCCACTGCGCGAATAAGATTCCCACCCCCGCCAGTGACAAAAAAATATGCAGATAGAACCACTTCCATTCAGCGCGCGGCGTTCCGATCTTGATCAGAATCAG
>CATPBY010000326.1 GCA_955652845.1 uncultured Terriglobales bacterium
GCTGCAGTACAATCTCGCCCTCATCCGGTTCAGCTTCAAGTAACGACTGATCAATCACCACGGCCAAATATTCGTGAGCACGCAGTTGGGCGGTTGCGTCGCGCAGCGTGGTTGCGACTCTGATCGGTTCCCGTGTGGCTTGCTCAAGTTCGACCGCCCAGTCGCGACTCTTGGCGTAGGGCGTGATTAGTAGAATCATGAACCTCGCCCTGCACGTCTGCCGCCACCATGGTGAACGATGAAAGCATTGCCTTTAAACCTGCCATCACTTCTGTTTTTCCCACGGCGGGAAGCCCGCTCCTTATCCTGAACGCTCCAGCCGTTCAACCTGCCGCTCCGAACTGCATTCCTGAATTGGCAGCCTGTATAATTTCGCCCGTGAGAGAAGCGAGTTTGACATGAAGACATCGTACGTCCTTGTTTTGATCGCACTATGCGTGGTGAGCCCGATCGCCATGGTCCTTCGTTCCTCGACCGATGTCCCAATGAAGGCTGGCGACGTCAGCGAAACAAGAGTTGCTTCAGATGCTGATGATGGAAGTAATTGGCTACTTAATGGACGTACTTTCGATGCTCAGCACTTCAGTCCGCTCAAGGCCATAACCGATCAGAATATCGGCGGCCTGGGGCTGGCGTGGTCGCTCGACATTGAAAGTGGAATGGGCATCGTTGCCGAACCAATCGTGGTTGATGGCGTGATCTACGTCAGTGCCCCCTTATCCAGGGTATATGCAGTCGATGCGGCTTCCGGGAAGTTGCTATGGAAGTTTGATCCCAGGGTGCGATTGAATCTGGCTATTAATGGATCGTATTCCGCGCGGGTCAATGCCGGAGTCGCGGTTTGGGAAGGAAAAGTTTATGTGGGCACCGGCGACTGCCGTCTGATTGCGATTGATGCCGCGTCAGGAGCTCAACTCTGGGAGGCGGCCGTCTGCGATGCAACTCAAACCGGCATCACCGGCGCGCCTCATGTCGCCAAGGGAAAAATCTTGATCGGCTATAACGGCTCTGACGACGGCGTGCGCGGATCGCTTGCGGCTTACGATGCGGATACTGGCAAAGAGGCATGGCGGTTCTGGACCGTGCCCGGAGATCCCGCGCAGCCTCCTGAATCGAAAGCTCTCGAAATGGCCGCGAAAACCTGGTCAGGAAAAGATTCGTGGAAGATTGGCGGTGGCGATGTCTGGAACGCGATCACCTACGATCCGGTGACCGACCTGATAATTTTTGGCACCGCCGGCGCGGGAGTTGATTATGGTGAGCTGTCGTCGATCAAAGTAAGCGGGGACAAACTCTTTGCCGGATGCATTATTGCCGTCAAAGCCGACACTGGAGAATACGTCTGGCATTTCCAGACCAGCTCTCCCGGCTTGCAGACTGAAAACAATCACATCCTCATGGCCGACCTGGTGATTGGTGGCGAAAAGCGCCATGTTGTCATGACGGTACCGAAGAATGGTTTCTTTTACGTGCTCGACGCGAAGACCGGAAAGCTTCTCTCGGCGAAACCCCTGGTCAAACTCGCCTGGGCCAATTCATACAATACGGCGACCGGACGGGCAGTGGAGGTGCCTGCAACTGCCGGCGGCCGGAGACAATGGACGGTCCACAACTGGTGGCCCATGAGCTACAGCTCGCTGACCCGGTTAGTCTATGTTCCGGCCACAGACCGCGAAGCTGGCTCTCGCACACCCGTTCAGACCGGGGAATGGATGCGCGGCACGCAGGGAAAGCTCATCGCGTGGGATCCACTGAAACAGACCGCCCGCTGGACGGTTGAAGAACCAATCGCCACTAATGGCGGCGTGCTCTCGACTGCCGGGAATCTGGTCTTCCAAGGTCAGGGCAGCGGAGAATTTGCCGCCTATACCGCTGACAGCGGTAAGAGAGTCTGGTCGATTCAAACCGGCTCGGCCATCGAATCGATTCCGGTAACCTTCATGGTGAAAGGCGAGCAGTATGTCTTGTGCCCCGTAGGATGGGGATCGGGGTCACGCTTGTTCGCCCCCGCGTGGACAATGGCAACTCCCCAATCCAAACGCGGACCAGTGCGGTTGCTCGCCTTCAAACTTGGCGCAACCACTCCTTTCCCGGTTCCTCCTGACATCGTTCCGCCTGTTCCCAAGCCCCCAGCGCAGACTGCGAGCCAGGAGACCATTCGCCGGGGCAAGGGCCTCTACCGGACATTTGTCTGCGACGGTTGCCACTCTCCGGACGTCGATGGAAGCGGCGCCTGGGTGCTGGATGGGGCGGTGCCTGATTTGCGATACGCTCCACCGGAGGTCCACCGCGGATGGGATGACATTGTGCTTGGAGGCACGCACTGGGAAAACGGCATGCCGGGCTTCGCCGATCCTCCAAAGTTCGCCTTCCCGAATCTGAAGATGACGCAAAAAGACTCAGATGCAATTCACGCCTATATCATCGAACAGGCCTGGAAGGCATATAACGAGGAGCAAAAGAAAAGAGAGCCAGCCCGATAAGATGGAAGTCGAGCGTTGCGAGAGAACGCTGGTACCCTTCTATTAACAGGCAGTTACAGTACTTTCTTCACTTCCTGCGCCACTTCGTGCAATGAACGCGAGAATGAGGCACTCCTCAGGACATGGATCTGTCGGTTCATCGTCCCTAATCCTGTGCGGCGTATTCTTTCAGCTTCCGATATAGCGTGGTCTTGCCGATTCCCAACAGCCTTGCCGCCATAAGTTTGTCTCCGTTTAGTTGGCCGATCGTGTTCAGGATGGTTTGTTTCTCCAGATCGGCGATGGGAACAATCTTGGCCGCGCCATTGCCTCCTGCCGGCGACGTGCTTTGCACGCTGTGAATGGCAGATGGCAAATCCGCCGCATGAATCACAGGGCCGCTGGTGAAAGCGCAAGCCCGCTCCAGGCAGTTTTCCAGTTCACGCACATTGCCCGGCCAATCATAGGCCAGCAGAGCTTTCATGGCGTCATCGCTCAGGCTGCGGTCCAGCCTGGAGGCCCGCGACAAACGCTCCAGGAAGTGCGCCGCCAACAGGGGTATATCCTGCCGGCGCTCGCGCAAAGCCGGAATCCGCAGGCTGAGCACATTCAGCCGGAAGTAGAGATCGCGCCGGAACTCGCCCTGCGCCACTGCCTGCTCGAGGTCGCGGTTGGTGGCTGCCAGTATTCTCACGTTAATCGGGACGCGCTTGGTGCTGCCGACCGGCCGGATTTCTTTCTCCTGGATGGAGCGCAGCAATTTGGCTTGTAGGTCTACTGAAAGCTCTCCTACTTCATCGAGAAATACTGTGCCTCCTTCAGCGATGGCCAGCAGGCCTTCACGGGATTGCACCGCGCCGGTGAAAGCTCCCTTGACGTATCCGAAAAGCTCGCTTTCGATGAGAGTGGGAACCAGCGATCCGCAGTCGACCGGAATAAACGGCTTGTCGTTGAATGGCCCGGAGTAGTGAATAGAACGCGCTACCATTTCCTTGCCGGTCCCGCTTTCACCCAGAATGAGCACTGGGTGGCTGCTATGCGCGGCTTTGGCAATGATGCGATAAAGCTTTTCCATCTCCGGCGCCCGGCCCACGATGCTGCCGAAGCCTTGTTTGGATTTGATTTTTTCGCGCAACAGGCGGTTTTCCGTTTTCAGCTTCAAGTGGCCTGAGACGCGCTGCAACAGCAACTTCAATTCGTCCATGCTGAACGGCTTGGTCACGTAGTCATACGCGCCATTTTTCATGGCCTGAACCGCGGACTGCACCGTGCCGTAACCAGTCACCACGATAACCACCGCATCGGAACGCCGCTCGCGGATCTGGTGCAGTGCCTCCAGGCCTCCTGCGCCCGGCAATTTCAGGTCGAGCAGCACCACATCGACACCCTGCGTATCGAGCATGCGGTAGGAATGCTCCGCCGAGTCAGCAACATAAGTGTTGAAACCGAGCGATTGGGCGACTTCCCGGCAGGCTTCACGAATAGCGCGCTCGTCATCCACAATCATCAGATTCAGCAGGTTCGCCCCTTCAAGTTGAGTAAGGTTGGGAGCGCTGGCAACGGCGGTTGTCATTGGTGCATCACCTCGTCTTCAGTTCAGCTTTCTGCGATTGAGATCCGTGAATGCCTTTTGAGATATGTTCCTGCTCCACCTTCGGACCAACCCGCGGCAAGCGGACGGATACCTGAGTGCCACGCCCCGGTTCGCTCTCTACGACTACCGTCCCTCCATGCTGCTTCACTATTCCGAATATCGTGGCCAGCCCTAACCCGTTGCCCTGCCCGGGCAACTTGGTGGTAAAAAAGGGCTCGAACAGATGGGAGCGGGTTTCTGCGCTCATGCCGCACCCGGTGTCACTTACTGCGATCTCAATCCAGGCAGCGCTTGATTTCTGATCGGCCGAACAAGCCATGAATTCGGGAAAGTTTTGTGTCTTGACGGTTACGCGGCCGCCGTCGAGCATGGCATCTCGCGCATTGAGAACGAGATTCATGAGAATCTGCTGAAGTTGGGCAGGATGAATCTTTACCAGGCCGAGACCGTCAGCCAGTGCGGTAACCAATTCGATGTGTTCGCCGATAAGGCGCGCCAGAAATTCCTGCATGCTGCGCACGACTTCATTGGCCGAAAGAACCTGCGCCTCGACTTTTTGCGGGCGCGCCACCGCCAGCAGCTGCTGGATCAAGGCCGCGCTCTGCTGGCCCGCCATTCGAATTTCCTGGGCATGGTGCCGCAAACGATGGTCTCTTCCCAGGCCCGCGATCAATAGATCGCAGTACAGCATGATCCCCGTAATCAGGTTATTGAAATCATGGGCGACGCCACCCAGCAGTCGCCCCACCGCCTCCATCTTCTGGGACTCCTGCAGTTGCTGCTCGGAGCGCTTCTCCAGGCTAGCATCGCGAACGCTGACAATCAGAAGATCACGATCTCTGACTCGAAAACCGCGCGATGAGACTTTAATGGGTATGCGGGTGCCATCGCGGCGCTTGCCGCCGAACTCAGCGCTGGTGATGCCGCTTCGGTGCTCAACTTCGAGGGTCTCGGGAATTACGAACTCGGCCCAACGTCGACCGTGTATCTCATAACTCTGGGAATATCCGAAAAGGCGAGCGAACGCCTGATTGGCGTGGATGATACGGCTTTTTTCACTGGAGTCAACCACCGCCAGACTCGCGGGGCAGGCTTCAATGGCAGCCGCCAACACGATCGCGTCTGCGGCTGCGTTTCCCTCCGGCCGAAACTGAGCCATCGCGCTCATAAATCTATGAAGCC
>CATPBY010000327.1 GCA_955652845.1 uncultured Terriglobales bacterium
AAACGTGGTATTGAAAAGCTCCATGCGGCCCAGTCGGTGTTGATCTCGCGCAGGGCGCCCGGGTCTGCATGGAGTCTTCATCATGTGCACTACGACAGGTTCATCGGGCTTGCGCGAGCACTGATATCCGCCAATGCTCACCGGTAAATCGAGGGCGAAGCGCGAGTGGTAGCAGCCGGGGGAATAGACGGAGCAAGTTCTCAATTTCTCGAATGAGGTCCAGTTTCGGATGGCGACGCTGGTGTAGAGGAGAGGGACCTTGGCAGCCGAAGCCAGCGCATCTTTTTGCTTATCGGGTAACTCCTCACAGATATATGGAATCACGACCTGCCAGCAAGCCACAATGCAATGCGCCGCCCGGGCAATGCACAACTTGCCATTGCGGGCGTACGCGACCTCCACTTCCTTGGACCCGGCGGGGTCACCCTGATGTTTTACCCGCACCACGGTGCTGCTGAGCCGGATGCGGACCGGAGAACTCTGCTGGTCAAGCTTGCCATAGTTCGCCTTCGCGGTGACCACATCCTGTGAGGATGCCCCGGGCATCGCCTCGGGAATGAGTTGGCGCACCAGCAGACGCGCGATGGAAGCGTTTCCATCAGGAAAGTGGAAAAAGTACTTTTCTGCTTCTTGGTTGGGAATGGCATCGCGATTCATGCCGCGACCGGGCGCAGAATCAAGCTCCATGCCTTTAAAACCGGGGTAGCCGAGCCCCCAGGCATCCTGCGCCGAGACCGCATCAATCCCGAGCCCGAACCAGGATTGCGGGGCTGCCTGGTAGAGACGAACGATTTCTTCGGAGACTCCAGCCATGTCGGTTAAAAATTTGGCGTAGCTGATTCGGGCCAGGCGTGCCTTCTTTTCATCTGATGAAAGGCCCGGCAAATAGTCGGTGGTGGACCGAAACAGCCGCTGCATATCGCTCTTCGCGGTGTCGGACAAAGGCGCTTCGGCCAGGAATTTGCTCCAATCATCCCCAGAGGTGGGTGAGCACTCTTCAGTTTCGCTTTCGACTATGGGCTCGGGGTCAACGACCAGTCTCTCAGTCCCAAAGGTTTCTTTGTCGAAAAAGATGCTTCGACCCATCCCGTGGGAACGGTAAACGTCCTTCGAAACAAATTTGTGATAGGAAGAGACGTCGATGCCCAATTCTTTCATCAGAGACTGCGCCACTGGACTGTAGGGAGCCGGGCTCTCGATAGCAAAGGTGCCGCCAAAACTCAACAGTGTCCGGCTACCGGCGGGTAGTTCGTTGCGCTTGGCGTGTCCGCCAAAGTCGTCGTGATTATCCAGAATGAGGACGCGTGCTTTTGCGCCCGCGGCCTTCCGGAAGAAGTGAGCGGCAGACAACCCGCTGATTCCTCCGCCGACCACGATCAGATCGTAAACTTCGCCGGTTTCTTCCGCCTTGCCCGCGGAATCCCAGAACGTTCCATCGCGCAGCCTGTGCGCCACCTCAAACGATCCCGGATGGCTGCCGCGCAACCCGGTCAGGGCAGGTGGATAGTAATCCGGCGGCTGCTTTGCACCCGTTTGTGGGTCCAAAACCGCCAACAGATGAGAAGGAAGTGCGGCAGCACCGGCGGCTAAAGCGAATCCGTTCAGGAAATCCCGCCGCGTGATCTTGCGGCCCATGCCCAGGTGTCTATCTCGCGAATTGCTCACCCATTCCTCACTCGCAAATACTTCTGAAGATTTGGCGCTTCGTATGAAATGAAGGGTATGTTCCTCGCTTAACTCGCGCCTTCGATCTTCTTCACCGCCGACTCAGCGGCCTGGAAGCCCAAACGGCTGTGCGTTCCATCGCAAAAAGGTTTGGTCACTGATCCGCCGCAACGGCACAGAGAAAAAGCGGGCTTGCCGGTGAGGTCATACTTGTTTCCATCAGCGTCGACTAACTCGATCGAGCCCTCAGGAGCTTCCACCCGATAAGGGCCGTTCTTCTTGACCGTAATCTTGACCGTGGACATGCGACCTCCGTTGAGAATTGGATTGGCTACGGATATGAAGATAGCAGTTTATGGCTGGCGGTTTCTAGCGCAAGGCGTGTTGTCTCAGAGGCCGGGCTGCTCGCTCAAGCAGCTTCAGGCGGCTGCGGACTGAGCTGGAATCAGCTCTGCATAGAGATCAAGGTATTCATCAATCATGCGCTTGGAGGTGAAGCACTCGCGCGCGCGGTGGTAGGCGCGGTTGGCGTAGCCTCGACACAAGTCCCGTTCATCACTGAGTCGCCTGATCACCGCTGCCAGGCTGTTGGCGTCGTTTGCCTGGAAGTACAGGGCGGCATCGCCCCAAAGTTCGCGATGGGAAGGGATGTCGTTGGCGACGATAGCGCACCGCGAGAATGCTGCTTCTACTGCTGCGATTCCAGAGGGCTCATATCGCGAGGTAGCAGCATAAATAGAAGCGCGGCTGTAAAGAGTGCGCAGTTGCGCCTCGGTCTGCGGTCCTTTCAGAGCCACACAGATTCGATCCACCGCCAGCTTCACATCGGCGCGGATCGGAATTCTGGGTGACGTCACCGGAGCATCGGATCCGACAATACATACCGGAAGCGGGTGCTCGTGCTGAGTCAGCAGAGAAACCTGCTTGCCAGCATCCCATAGCCGGCCCACCGCCAGCACCGAATCATCCTTACTCACGTACGGATTGAAGAAGATAGGATTGCGTCCGTTATAAATCACCGCGTCGCGGCGAGGCCGCGTATAGCAAGCGCGAATGGTGTCCAACATCCAGACCGTAGGCGCCACCACAGCGCTCGCCTGCTCCAGGCCACGAATGACCACTTCTCTATACCACTTTAACCAGCGAGTCTGCTTGGGCTCGTTTCCATGGATCGCTTTCCACCAACTGATCATGTCGCCGTGGGCTACGACTACTCGCGGAATTTCAACGGGAAGACTGCCATAGCAGAGCTGGTTCAGGTGTAACAGGTCCGGCTTCAACTCTTGCACCAGCGCGGTGAGATAGGCCGAGGACGATTCCAGGTCAAGTTCGCCTTCCTGCATCCAGTCGAGACGGAATGCTGTAGGCCGATATTCAAGACCGTGCAGGTTGTCCATCCAGGAGGTTTGCTCAGGCAGAGGAATTTCGCCGAGGCTGACTAAAGTCACTCTGACTCCGCGGCTGACCAGTCCGGTGACAAGTTCGCGAGCGTAAGTCCAGACTCCACCCAGGGTATCGGCGGTCACTAGAACGTGCACTCGGCTCTCCTGTCGCTTACATTGCTCACACGCAGTGCATCACTTATCTGATGCCGTGCCCGCTCATTGTAGTGCGAGAAAGGGTGGTTCCCCCAGCATTTTTGGACAGGCGCCTGCCGATGTGCGCAAATTATTGCACAAGAAGCAGTGCATTTACCCGTGCTTAGAAATTTCAGTTATCTTTTTGTCTGAGACTTGTCATTTTTCAACGAGAGGCGGGAGACTGATTAGCGAGCACGCAGAGGGACCAGCGAGCAAACGATAGAACTGCCGTTGCGCCATTGGCGGGACGAGCAATCCGGCCGTGTGTAAGGGATCATAATGTCGAGCCTTCAAGTTTGGTTCGCATTTCCTGGGCCAGTTCATATACCGCGCGCATTTTGGTTTCGGCTGCAATATGCAGGGTAGGTAGTTGCAGTGCCATCTCACAGGACAGCAGTAAAGCGGTCAGCGTTCCCTTAAATTCGTTGCGCAATTCCCGTTCGGCGCCCTGCCGCGCCAGCACCACTTCACGTTTGCGCCGGTGCAGGGCAGCCCGCAACTCGCGCACCACACGCTCCATTCCGCAGATCGCGAAGTTTATATAGACGGGAATCGCGGTCCCGACGTGCTGCAGTACAATCTCGCCCTCATCCGGTTCAGCTTCAAGTAACGACTGATCAATCACCACGGCCAAATATTCGTGAGCACGCAGTTGGGCGGTTGCGTCGCGCAGCGTGGTTGCGACCCTGATCGGTTCCCGTGTGGCTTGCTCAAGCCCGACCGCCCAGTCGCGACTCTTGGCGTAGGGCGTGATTAGTAGAATCATGAACCTCGACCTGCACGTCTGCCGCCACCACGGTGCATGATGAAAGCATTGCCTTTAAACCTGCCATCACTTCTGCTTTTCCCACGGCGGGAAGCCCGCTCCTTATCCTGAACGCTCCAGCCGTTCAACCTGCCGCTCCGAACTGCATTCCTGAATTGGCAGCCTGTATAATTTCGCCCGTGAGAGAGGCGAGTTTGGCATGAAGACATCGTACATCCTTGTTTTGATCGCACTATGCGTGGTGAGCCCGATCGCCATGGTCCTTCGTTCCTCGACCGATGTCCCAATGAAGGCTGGCGACGTCAGCGAAACAAGAGTTGCT
>CATPBY010000328.1 GCA_955652845.1 uncultured Terriglobales bacterium
ACGTGGCGCCATTCCATACACGCGTCCCCCGTCCGGGTGTTGGTTGCCCGCGGCAATAGCTTTAACCACTAAACACAATATTAGGCCGCACGTCATAATCACGGAAATCCAGACCGTAGAAGATTTCCCGAGATTCATTTCTCATCTCTCCCGCGCAGACAGCTACTCATGAATGCACCACTTTAGTATCTATGCGCTCCGTGCGAACAACGCAGCTCCCAAGCGTTCGGCAGTGAATGGCAACTCCCGCAAACGGACTCCGGTCGCATCAAAGATCGCGTTCCCCATTGCGGCCGCAACCACCGTGATGGCGGTTTCGCCCGCGCCGGTGGCGGGCACACCGCCAGGGTTCATGAGGATGATGTCAATTTCGGGTATCTCGAACCCGAGGTAAAGACTGTGATAGGTCTCCCAATCCGTCGACGTAACCCGCTTATCATTCCATGTGACTCTCTCCCCCAGTGCACGACTCATGCCTTGTAGAATGCCACCTTCAGTTTGATTTCGCAGACCATCAGGATTTGAGACAGGCCCGCAATCCACCGCAACGGTAAACCTCTTGGGCTTAACCTGGCCGCTAGCAACGTCCACGCTGAGCTCAGCCACCAGCGCGGCATAGCCATTGTCTCCGGAGTAGGCAACGCATGCGATTCCGCGTCCGGCGGAAATCCCGGTTAGAGACAAATTTGCCTTAGGCGAGGGACGATGGTCCCACGTGGCAGCCTGCGCCGCCGCTTTCAGGACATTCACAATTCGAGTTTCGCGGAGATGTTGAAGTCTGAAGACGACGGGATCCGCCTTCACACTTGCGCTAATTTCATCCATAAAGCATTCGTGAGCGAACGTGTTCTGCAGTCGGTGCGGAGAGCGCAGTGGGCCGGTGAAGAATGGCGAGTCCACAGTGTGTGACATTACGCGTTCGCTTCGAATGGTACCTGCTCCGCCGCATTTTCCGTTGATGCAGCCGGCAATATAAGATGGCGCAGCATTGTTGCCGTTATGAAGTTCGCCTGCCGGCGCCGAAGCGTTACGCGGGCCTATCGCCTCTGGCGCGTATCCGGCCAACAATCCGGTGATTACGTTACCCGGACGGTCGTAACCGGGCCTGTTACCTCGCGAAGCCAGCCAGCTTTCGCAGTCCCATGCAGTGATTTTTCCACTGGGGTCGATTCCTGCGCGCTGCTCGATGACACACGCTGAACCGAAGTTTTCCCAGGCCATCTCATCTTGCCTCGAGAGTTGGACACGAACCGGTTTGCCCACGGCATGTGACAACAGGGCCGCATCAAATGAAACGGTGTCGGCCCCGTTGAGTCCATAGCATCCAGATCCGCGAACGTAAATTACGCGCACGCTGTCGACAGGTAATGCCAGGAGTTTTGCCACATTGCTGCGAGTCGGATAAACCGATTGGGTCGCAGACCATACGGTGGCTCCATCCGGCTCCACGTCGGCTACGGCGCAAGACGCGCCGACCGATCCGTGCATTTGATAAGGATGGGAGTATGTCGCCCGCATGACCAAGGCCGCCGTCCCAAGCTGTCGTTCAACATCCTTTGAGTCAACGACTAAAGCATCGCGCGAGGGCTGTTTGCGAAAGCTGTCGTAAAAGGTTGACTGCGCCGGCAGCCCGGTGCCGGAACCCCACTTCACCTTAAGGCGGCGCGCGGCTTGTACCGCTTGCCATTGTTTCTCCGCCACCACGCCGACGAAGTTATTACGCACCACGACCTTCACAATTCCGGAGATTTCGCGCACCGAACTCTCGTCCACGCTTGTGACCGTAGCGCCCACCTCGGGAGGCCGCACAACCCGCCCGTGAAGCATTCCAGGCATACGCACGTTGTGCACAAATTCAAACTTGCCGGTCATGAGCGCGACTCTGTCCAGGGACGGAACCGGCTTGCCTAGAACCGCCCACTGCTCGGGCTGTCGCCGCTTTGCCATCATGTTTAACGGAATATTGAATTGCCGGTTTCCGAATAGCTCCCCATATGTGACATGCCGACCGGTTTTCCCTATGACGACGCCATCAGCGACCGTGAGCAGATCAACCCGCTCCCCTAAGAGATCTGCCGCCATGTTTATAAGCGCTTCCCGCGCCGTTGCCGCAGCCAGCGCCAGGTTGCCGGAGTTAAAGTTTGTAGGCGTGGACTGACTCCCAGAAGTCGTCCCTTGGTCCGGAGCGACCGACGTGTCACACTGAATCAACCTCACGCGCGCAATGGGCACACACAGCTCTTCTGCGACCAGCTGGATCTGGGCAGTGAACATCCCCTGCCCAAAGTCGCACTTTCCCGTGTACGCCGTGATCGTGCCGTCGGCCGCGACTACTATCCAGGAGTCGAGCTTCGTGGGGTCAATATGTGAAGAATGCGTATCGAACGGACCTTGGGCAAGTGCGAACGGTTCGGCAATCGACCCAGTACTGAAGCCGACAATCAGTACGCCTGAACTCTTCAGAAACTCACGACGGGAGACATTCATGCTTTCTTCCCCTCGGCATATTTTCGAATCGCCCGCAGCATGCGAACATGAGCAAAGCAGCGGCACAACACTCCCCCGAGGGCTTCGCCGATTTCCTGATCAGACGCATTGGGTTTTTCGTCCAGTACAGCTTTAGCGGTCAGGATTACGCCACTAAGGCAAAAGCCGCACTGAGCGGCCCCTTCGTCGATGAAAGCCTGTTGGATCGGGTGAGGGTTTTCAGCCGTACCGATACCTTCGAGCGTTGTAATCTCGTCCTGGCCAACCGCATTAACCGGCAGCACGCACGAGCGCACCACCTGACCGCGAAGTATGACCGTACAGGATCCGCATTGAGCCATACCGCATCCAAATTTCGGGCCACGTAGCCCAAGCTCGTCGCTCAAAACGAACAGTAGTGGCGTGGTTGGATCAAGTTCGAGAGTATGCAGACGGCCATTTACTTTGAGGGAAATCTGGCTCATGACAATCCTCGCTCGCAAGTTACGCTTTGACCCCTATCGGCGCTGTGGTGCAATCGGGACGCGATGCTTGACTTGTAACAATCTCCTCGAATCCGCCAATACGCCCTCCACTCAGAGATGATGTGCTCGATGAGCTGCTGTAGTGCTGTCTCCATGTTGGCCTTTCCGTCCCCGGGGCGAAGCGGGTTTTTCGACTTTTTGCATCGTCGAGCTGACAACATCAAAGG